>DATKHJ010000119.1:0-4269 GCA_035510335.1 Flavisolibacter sp.
AATTTGTACTATTATATAAGTAATGCTATTCAAACTCCATCCCCGGGTTTGAGTAAGTAGTGATAAAAAAGCAAGTTGGAAAAAGCAGGAGGCTGAAGTGCCGGAGGTACCTGCAGCGTCGTAAAACTCACATCGAAAAAACGTATTTTTCAGTTATTATTTTATCGTAATCAGACTATATTCGCACACTGTCCGAAAAAACTGCTTGTGAGGGTACAATATTTAAGCAACGCCTCCGTTTAAGTTAGTTCCAAACAAAGGTTTTTTTACGACAGGCACAGAGGAGGTAAAATCCATCTGTCCTTCCGAAAGACAAAAAAAGCAACCATGCAATTTAAAAATCTGGTAATCCTTTTATCCTGTACTGCTGCACTAACCAGCTGTTCTCTTTTCAAGAAAAAGAAAGAATCCTCCGACGTTACTGGCTGGAATTACAATGACAAAGATCAAGGTGGCTTTCAGGTCGCCAAAGCCGTTGAACAAGCCACGGGCCCGGGCCTGGTGTTCGTTCAGGGTGGTACTTACACCATGGGCCAAACCGACGAAGACGTAATGGGCCATTGGGATAACATTCCAAAGCGTGTCACGGTTCCTTCGTTTTATATGGACCGTACCGAGGTAGCAAACGTTCACTACCGCGAGTATATTCACTGGTTAACCCGCATCTTCCCACCGGATGAAGAGCAGGGCCAGAAAGTGTTGGAAGCCGCTTTACCCGATACGCTGGTTTGGCGTAGCGAGCTGAGCTACAACGAGCCGCTGGTTGAATACTATTTCCGTCACCCAAGCTTTAACAACTACCCTGTGGTAGGTGTTAGCTGGAGACAAGCTTACGACTTTTGTTTGTGGAGAAGCGACCGTGTAAACGAAGGCATCCTGATGAACAAAGGCCTTATCGCTACGCAAAACATTAAAAGCCAGCAGGGCGAAGACAACTTTACCACAAAATCTTACCTGCTTGGTTTATATACACCGCAGCCCGGCAAAGGCGTAAACTCAAAAAAGAACCCTCTGCGTGATGCCGATGGCCGCCCAAGAGCACAAGCAACTATGGAAGATGGTCTGCTACAGCCTGATTACCGCCTGCCGTTTGAATCGGAGTGGGAATATGCTGCTTATGGTCTGGTGAACCAAAACCCTCGTCCTTCGCAAAAAGAAGGCAAGCGTGGTGAGGAATTACAATCCAACAAACAAATTTACCCTTGGGCTGTAAACGTAAACGGCCTGCGTGATACAAAACACGGAAGCTGGCAGGGTCAGTTCATGGCCAACTTTAAAAGAGGTTCGGGTGATAACGCCGGTGTGGCTGGTGGTTTGAATGACCGCGCCATTTACACGGCAGAAGTAACCGCTTTCTATCCAAATGGTTTCGGTTTATATAACATGGCGGGTAACGTAAGCGAGTGGGTGTTCGACGTTTATCGTCCGATGACCAACCTCGACTTTGCTACCAACAACGATGATGTTGCTCCTGTGCGTGGTAACGTTTACCGCACACTGGAGAAAAACGATGCTGGCGAATTTGAAAGAGATAGCATGGGCCGTGTGAAAACAAGACAAGTAACCGCAGAAGAAAGCAAAAACCGCTGGAACTACCAGAGAGGTAATGTGATCAACTTTCTGGATGGTGATAGCCTGTCGAACGCCACGTATGGTTACGGCGTAACCACGCTGGTATCCGACTCTTCAAGAGTTTACAAAGGTGGTAGCTGGAACGACCGTGCTTACTGGTTAAGCCCTGGTACCCGCCGCCACATGCTGGAAACAAAGGCTAGCAGCCAGATTGGTTTCCGTTGCGCTATGGACCGTATGGGTAGCCCCGAAGGCAACAAGCGTAAAACTGGTAACTTCTGGAAAAAGAAAAAACAGCGCTAATTGCAATAAATGGTATAAAAATCCCCGCTTGGTGCGGGGATTTTTTATTGATAACCAGTCAGTTTTTTATACACAAAGGCAATTTTGCCGGATTTAAGCTGTTAAAGGTGAGGTCACAGTTCAACCCCTGAAATGCCCGCTTTATCCACAACGATTGCATTTTAAGGACGGTTGAGCTAAGTTTGCGCCAGCGATTGTTTATCCGTTCCCTTAAACACGATGCGTATGAAAGTAAAAAAACTGATTACTCTCCTGTGCTTGGTCTTCCTGACGGTAGGGGCTGCAGCACAAAAGGCGGTTAAGAAATACATCAAAAAATACGAAGCCCTTGCCGTTGAAAAGGCAGAAGAATACCAGATACCGGCCAGCATTATTTTAGGTGTCAGCATTGTAGAAAGTGCGGCGGGAAGAAGCCAGATCTGCAAAGCCTTGAAGAATTTTTTCGGCATTAAAGGCAAAAACTGGAGTTCGGAGAAGAAAATGGGCTACAAATCAGCCTACAGGGAATACAAAAACGACGAAGAAAGCTTTGAACACTTCTGCCAGGTTCTGATTCGCAAAAACTTCTACAAAAAATTAAAGGGTAGCGATAACTACAAAGAGTGGCTAAAGCAAATGAACAAAGCTTCGTATGCTTCTGCCAAGCAGAAATGGATTGACGATGTTACGGCAACTATTCAGAAATACGAGCTGCACAAACTTGACGATGACGAAAAAGGTGCAGCGGTAACCGCCGCCACCTTGTGATAAACAAGACGCCTTCTGTTGCAGAAGGCGTCTTTGTTTTTAAAGTAATACATCCAGGTTATCGTTGCTAGCCGCCTTGCGCTTAAAGCCTGAAGCTTGTCCGCCTTTTTTGCCGGCAGCTCTTGCTTCATCTTTGTTCCACTCATGGGCTACCCCTTGCTCGTGTGCGGCGCGGCCACCCTGGCTGGCAATTTCACGCTGGCGTTCCGGGCTCATGGCGGCAAAACCCCGCCTTGATTTTTGTGGCTTTTCTTGTCTTCCGTTTTCTTCCATAATAAAAATTGTTAGGTTGAATAATAGTTTGATGCCCTGCCTGGTTATCAATTATTCAAGCAGTCCTATTGTTTAATGCGAAAAGAAAATGCCGGAAAAAATGCTTCGCAAAACCGGTTTTTTTCAGCCTTTAGCGTCACAAAATCAAGCGCTTGGGTAGGCAGCTCTACGATTAAATGTGTATGACATTCAAGTAAAAAGAAATTCACATCCATTTTTCACCGAGTACTGTTGAGGTGAAAATTGCTTTGTGGATAAACTCAGCCTTGCAGCCATTACAATCTGAAAGTAAATGGGCTGAGGTCTTGGTCAAGCAGGGCCAAGTGTTTTACCTCCATATATAATGTGTCTAATCTTGTTGAATAGCAGTGTTATTGTGCGGAGAATACCATCCTCCATAAAGCGAATCCGGAATTTTAGGGATATTTGTTTTATGGCTTGGTTGATGTTAATTATTGCGGGATTGTTTGAAATAGGCTTCACTACCTGTTTAGCAAAAGCGAAGGAGAGCACCGGAACTGCTTATATTATGTGGCTGGTTGGTTTTTTGATCTCTGTGTCGTTGAGCATGTTCCTGCTTTACAAGGCGACGTTGACCTTGCCTCTGGGTACGGCCTACGCCGTATGGACCGGCATCGGGGCGGCGGGTACAGCCATTATTGGTATCCTGTTTTTTAAAGAGCCTGCCCAGTTTGCACGGCTTCTCTTTTTGTTTACCCTCATTGCCTCCATCATCGGCTTAAAGTACGTAACCAATTGAGCAAGCCGGGTTTTGTAATACCTGCTCTACTATTTTTTATTGGGAATGGCTTTTGCACTTGTAGCTCTCCAACCTGCACAAGAAAAAATGTCTGCACTTACCTGCCCTGGAAAAGATTGCAGTTAACCCAAAAACACCGCAGATGAAACCTTTATTACTTTCATTGGTGGCAGGCAGTTTTATTCTTTCCGGTAGCGCCGAACGTGAAGTGCAAGCCGACTTTGTTACTGCCAGCCTTATTAAAATTGATACAACAACCCGCTATCCAAACGTTCAGCAAAAAATACTGACGTGGCAAGGCGCCAACCACGTGTTATACATTACGTACGAACACATTGAAACCATTGTGTCAATTGGAACTACCCGGCAGGTGCTGGTGCGGCGTTAAAGCAACAGGATTTTTCTTTGCGATTAAATAACCTGCTTTTGCTGCAAATGCTCAACTGCATCTTGTATCACATGAAAATTGCCATCAAGCTTTCCTCTTAACGAAACAGGTTTACCGTCTTCCATCACAAAACGCAACTCATCGGGCAGGTTGGCAATCCTTCGTTCTTCTTCCGAAAGGCAGGGCACCAAGGCGTAATGGGCTTCGGTTTTAAATACATCAAAGG
>DATKHJ010000120.1:0-2624 GCA_035510335.1 Flavisolibacter sp.
GGCACCGGATAGTAATAGGTTTTACCGGCGGAGTCTTTCTTCACCCATTCCCACTGGTCTTCATGGCGGTCAAAATCCATGATAAAATTATCCAGAAGGCGTCCTTTCAGCACCATGGTCTGGTCAACATCGTTTTTACCGGATTCAAATAACTCCGGAATAATTTCATACGTGTTGTACGATTTTTCTTTTTTGTTGTTGGGCGTTGAAATGGTTCTTAACTCCAGTAAGGAAAGTGTGTTTTTGTATTTCTCCCGAAACTCACCCAGTGCCGGGTCATCAGGAATGTACACCAGCGTGTTGGGTAGGAAAGGAACGCCGGCTGCTTTTGCAAGGGTTCCCACCGGCAGCACACCGTAAGGGTAGGATGCGGAGATACCGTCGGCAACAATTTTTTCAGCAATCGTTCCTTCCAGTTCCGGCGGCACCACGCCTTCAGGGTATTTGCGCACCGACCGTAACACCCATTTGCGGTCTTGCGCATCTCTTAATTCCAAACTACGGGTTTGGCGTCCGCCGCCTTCTTCTTTCGGCTTAATGCCGCCCAGGTCAACCTGGAAGTTCAGCACAGGCACCCGTACCGGCTGGCCCCATTCTTTGCGGTAATTCTTTCCGATAAAGAAATGTTTGAAAGGCCCGCCTTTAAGCCCGGTATTGGCAGGAACGGTTTCGTAACGGTGGTAAGAGGTTTTGTTGCTATGGGTTTCCAGTTGGAAATCACCAATTTGTGCAAACAGTTCTTGCGATATCAACAGTAATGATAGGGATGGAAGAAAAATTCTTTTCATAGCTGATCCTTGAGTGCATTAGCCGTACAAAATCTTCATGCCAAGCCCGTTTCAACAGATAGTGCAATAATGTAATGAGAAGACAACCAAACAAGAAAGCTTTCTAAAATCCTGAGAAAAAAAATTGCTGACGGTTAAAAAAAATTATTTTGGGCGCATGCTTGAACCGATCCTTGCAAAGCTCGAAGCATCCCGGAAAGAACTGCTTGACCTCGGCCTTCGCAATCCACTGATTCATTACAAACGGCCAAAATCAAAAGGCGTGCAGGTTGTGCAGGAAAAAGCAACGGCCATCTTCGATCTGCTGGTGAACCAGGGAAAAGCCATGTCCTTTGTGGGCCGCCCGGCCAAACTGGACGGCACGCCAGAACTTGAATTTGCAGAACTCAGCGACGAACTTCTTCGCCAATCCTACACTGACACAAAACTGCAGACGGTTGAAACCGAAACATCGCTTCAGCATAAATTACTCAACACTTATTACGCTGCCCGTACAAGCCTGGAAGAACAAGGGCTCAACACGCTTTACATCAGTCTTGGTATGCTAATGTGGTACGAGTCGGATGCCAGCGAAGAGGGTCGCCTGGCGCCGTTGCTGTTAGTGCCGGTTACGTTGGAACGGTCAAGTGCCAGCGAACGTTTCCGGGTTCGTTATTCAGAAGAAGAAATTGGCCATAACCTTTCACTGCAGGCAAAACTGAAAGCGGAATTTGGCCTGCAAATACCTGATTTACCTGCCGGGGAAGAAATCAACATCACCGATTATTTTTCGCAGGTAGCCCAACAGGTGGCCGTGCAGCAGCGTTGGAAAGTCTTGCCTGATCATATTGAGCTTGGCTTTTTCTCGTTCGGCAAGTTTATGATCTACCACGACCTGGATAACAACAAATGGCCGCAGGATGCAAAGCCGGCTGAGAACTCGATTCTGCAAAGTCTTTTGCAGGATGGATTTCAGGACCCGCCGCCAACTGCCGGCGATGATGTTTTTATTGACCGTGTGGCCAAAACCGAAGAACTCTTCCAGGTGGTGGACGCCGATAGTTCGCAAATTCTTGCCATGCTTGCCGTGCACGAAGGAAGAAACCTGGTGATCCAGGGTCCGCCGGGCACGGGCAAATCACAAACCATTACCAACATTATTGCCAATGCCATAGGGCACGGAAAGAAAGTGCTTTTTGTTGCCGAAAAAATGGCGGCGCTGGAAGTCGTAAAACGCCGCATGGACAATATCGGTCTTGGCGAAGCCTGTCTTGAACTCCACAGCCACAAGGCCAACAAAAAAGAACTGCACCTTGAATTAAAACGGGTGCTCGACCTTGGCAAACCTTCGCTGCAAAAACTGCAGGAAGAAGTAGCCCTGCTTTCCAAGCACAGGGAAGAGATCAATGCCTATGCAACGGCGGTGAACACACCGATCCGTCAAAGTGGCTTAACTGCCCATCAGGTCTATGGTTATTTGTTAGAGATCAATGATGAAGTTGATGGCGAGATTCTTCCGAAAATACAATTACCGGACATTGACAAGTGGACGGCCGAAAAGCAGCGGGAAGCCGAAGCGATGGCGGATCGAATCCAGGCAAGGCTGCACGATATAGGCCTGCCTGCCGGCTTGCTGTTTTGGGGTTCCGGTTTGCGGGTTTTGTTGCCGCACGAACAACAGGAGATGGTGTCCATTTTCAGCCAGTCCTATGCAGCAGTTGAGAAACTAAAAACGGTTGCAGCAGAAATCGCCAACGCCATGGGCATGCCTGTTTCGGTTAAAAGAGAAGAAGCGCTGAAGCTGGCGGCAACAGCCCAACTCGCAGCGGCCAAACCGGCCTTGCAACAAATCGCTGT
>DATKHJ010000121.1:0-4027 GCA_035510335.1 Flavisolibacter sp.
GGTGTTGTTTTAATCCCTATCTCAAAATGATTGACATATTCGGGTTTGATGCGGGCTAATTCAATCATCACGTCACCATTTGATGTAGGCAGACCGCCAAGGTTCACTCCCACCGGTTTGTAGCTCACCGAATACGTAGCAAACGTGTTAACATTGTTGCGGGGTTTATACGTTGCCGTTATCTGCCCGGAGAAATTGCTTTCATCAACATTGGCTGCAAACGCCTGGTCGGTATAAACAGCAGCTTTTAACGCCAACAACTGCGGATCGGTGGTTTGCAGTCCGCCGTAGGTTTTGCGTTCAAAATCCACTTTCTTTTTATCGTAGTTGTAACGCAAGCCAGGCAAAATGTGAAAGGCATCGGTGATGGCCCAATCCAACTGACTAAACAGCGCTGCGCCCCAGGTTTGCAACCGCGAACGGGTGCGAATGCCAAAGCCTTCAAACAGTCCTGGCGTTCGCCAAAGATTGCTTGTGCTGCTTTGTGAGAACCGCCATTGCGCCGAACCCGATTCTTCGACGTGATACGGGTCGGTATTCAAATCCTGGCTGATGCCGAATACACCAATTACACCGCTCAATTTCGAACTGAAATCGCCGGCGTATCGAATTTCCTGTGTCCATTGCTGGTGTTTGGAAGTGGCCTGTGATAGAGTTAAAACCGGTAGCGCTGTAAAGTCGCGGTCATTCGATGGATCCCAGTTCCAGTAACGCCAGGCCGTTGTTGCTGTTAGCGTTCCGGTACCAAGCTTTGCGTCCACGTTTACGGATGCGCCGCCTAATTGGTTGCCCGAACGCCAAGGCGTGTTGTGGTCAATAATCCGATCAAACGGGTTGGTGGAAGGAAGCTTGTAATTCAGCGAGGCAATGATCGAATCAAATTGTCGATAACCTGGACGCTGCGTTTTTACAACACCCGCAACAACCTGCGCATACCCATCAGGCTTTTGATCGGTTACATCGCCAATGAGGGTAATCTTTACTTTATCGGAAGGCGTGAACAGCAATTGTCCGCGAACGCCAATGTTATTCATGTCATTCACCGGCTTTTGCGAAGCCACATTGTACAACACGCCATTCCGCTGCGTGCCCGAAAACGAAAGACGGGCTGCAAACTTTTTAGAAAGCGCACCAGTTACCGATGCTTTGGCCTGCACAAAACCGTAATTGCCATAGCTGACTTCAAAGTTGACGCCTCTTTTAAATCGTGGTGCACGAGTGGTGATGTTGAAAGCTCCGGCAGTAGTGTTCTTGCCAAACAGCGTTCCCTGCGGACCACGCAAGACTTCTATTTGTTCGATATCGATGAAATCAAGCGTGGTGGCCGCCGGACGGGCATAATAAACACCATCTACATAAAAGCCTACGCCGGGATCAATGCCATCGTTGGTTAAGCCAAATGTAGAACCAAGACCGCGAATGTTCAGTGTTGTGTTGCGTGGATTGGAAGAATACAACTGCACGGTTGGCACCAGTTCTTTCAACCGGTTTACGTTGAAGGCGCCGGCATCTTCCACTTGCTTGCCGCCTAAAACCGAAACAGCAATCGGTACATTTTGCGCTGTTTCCACCCGCTGCCGCGAGGTAATGACAAGTTCAGAAAGCTGGTTGTTATCGATGAGGACAATGTTGAGAATTGAATCTTTTAATTCCGTTATCTGCAACTCTGTTGCTGCATAACCAGAAGAAGTGATTTGCAAAATGAACGGAAATTGTTTCGGCGCAGGTATGCGAAACTCTCCTTTGGCATCAGCAATAGTAGCAATAACGGTGTTTTTTACTTTCACAGATGCCGCTTCAATGGGCAATCCTTTGCCGTCTTTAATGGTTCCGCTTAAAAATTGTTGGCTGTATGTTGCGGAGGTTATAAGCAGAGATAGTACAATAAGGAGTGAACGAATGTTCATGATAAAAAGTTTGACTGGTTTTGGAAAAATGAAGGCAATAGAAGGCTTGTCCGCTTGAAAGCAGGTCAAAAACGGATGAAGGAAAATCAATTAGCAGCTACAACATCGATGCGTTAAGCGACGGTGCCGGCAACAGGTTGCAGGAGCTGCGGCCTGCCCGTGAAGCAGGGAATTAAGATGGGACATGAGGAGAGCTTCGTACATGTTTTGCGGTTTACAATAGTTTAATGAGAATGCGAATGCTCCATATAACGACAATCGTTCCGAGTAAAATAAAAGATGCTTTGCGTGGAAGTTTGCCTTGCAGTTTGGCGGCAATCGGTGCGGCAATCAGTCCGCCAATGATCAAGGCCAGGATGACCTGCCAATGCTGAACGCCAATCAATGTGAAAAAAGTAAAGGCGCTTGCCAGCGTAACAAAAAACTCAGTCAGGCTTACCGAACCAACAACAAACCGTGGTGTTCTGCCTTTGGTGATGAGTGTTGCCGTAACAATTGGTCCCCAGCCGCCACCGCCAAACGAATCGAAAAAACCACCAGCACCGGCAAGCAAACCGTAACGTTTAAATTTTTTCCGTTCCGTGTTTTTGTTGAAGGCGTTGAAGAAAATTTTTACCCCTAAGAACAACGTGTAGCAAGCCATGATGGGGCGGATGTAGCCAATGTGTGTTTCGCCAAACTTAACCAATAACACGGCTCCTAAAATTGACCCGATGACACCCGGGATCAACAGCGCCTTGAACATCTTTTTGTTTACGTTGCCAAACTTGTAATGGCTATAACCAGATGCTCCGCTGGCAAACATTTCAGCCGTATGAATGCTGCCGCTGATGGCCGCCGGGCTTACATTGGCCGACATCAGCACAATGGCACTTGTTACACCGTAACCCATGCTCGTAGCACCATCTACCAATTGCGCCAGGAAGCCTGCTAAAATCAGCCAATGAAAATTATCATCAAGGGTTTGGTACCATCCAACCACACCCTCGCCTACTTCTTTTAACGGGATGTATGAAAGAATAAAATGCCCGAGCAACATCAGTCCGAAAGCAGCTAACAGATAACTTGCCGTACGCTTCCACTTTTTTTCTTTTTCAATGTTGTCTTCTTCTACCAGCACGCTGGTAATGGCATCCAGCTTCTTCACCTTGGCAGAAAAATTTCCATTGAGCTTGGCGCGGATGCGATGCATGTTTTCCACCACGTTTTCCAGTTCATCGGGTATGGCTTCCTGCAAAATTTCTTTCAGCCGCTTTGCCATTGTTGGCGATTTGCCATTGGTTGAAATAGCGATCTTCACTGCGCCTTTTTGTACAATGGAACCAAGGTAAAAATCACAGAGTTCAGGTGTGTCAGCCACGTTCACCAACAGTTTGCGTTGTTTTGCAAGCTTACGGATAACTGCACTTGTTCCTTTGTTGTTCACGGCTATTACAACAATATCTTTATCATCCAGGTCCGTCTCGTCAAAAGCTTTTTCAAGCAGCGAAACATTTGAATAAGCAGTCACAAATGCTTCCACGCCAACAGAAACTTTTGATGCCACTACCGTTACTTTTGTTTCCGGTGCATTCCGCAAAATAGCCGTTAGCTTTTCGAGGCCAACCTTGCCAGCACCAACCAGCAACACGTGCTGTTCTTCCAGTTTTAAAAAGACAGGAAACAAATTGTTTACGCCTTCTTCCTTTTCTACTTCGACCTGGTCTGTTGTATTCACAATTTGTTTCATGCCATAACTAATTTTTCTCTTCGCACAAAATCACCGAAGCTTTCTTCCTTATTTCTTTTCGAACTGTAGGCTGCGAACAATTGATCCAGCTCGGTCAGAATTTCTGTTTCCACTAAGTTGTCTTTGTATTTGCTGTTCAGCCGCTCACCCAGCCTGTCGCCGCCAAGATGAAGATTGTAACGGCCAGGGCCTGTTCCAATAAAGCCGATTTCGGCCAGCGGCGAACGTCCGCAGCCATTCGGGCAACCGGTCATGCGAACATGTATTTCTTCCTTCAGCAAATGGTGTTTTTCCAGCAACGGCTCTATTTTGGAAATGAGTGATGGCAGGTAGCGTTGCGCTTCAGCCAGTGCCAGCGGACAGGTACTCAGTGCCACGCAGGCTACGGAGT
>DATKHJ010000122.1:0-16622 GCA_035510335.1 Flavisolibacter sp.
GTACGAAAACCGTTCGGTGTCTTCTTCAATTTTTTTAATGGTGCGGTGAAGCGCTTTCAATTCATCTTTTGTTGCCCTTTCTTCCGTTACCAGGCTGCCTTTTTGCTCATCAAAGAAAAGGCGCCAGAGTTTTTTAATGAAGCGGTGAACGCCTTCAATGCCTTTGGTATCCCAGGGTTTGCTTTGGTCAATCGGGCCGAGGAACATTTCGTACATGCGGAAAGTGTCGGCGCCGAAGCGTTCAACAATCACATCTGGATTAACGGTGTTCACTTTTGACTTTGACATCTTTTCGGTTTCTACCCCGCAGATGTACTTCCTGCCTTCGCTCAGCTCTTTTCCAGGCTCTGAAACACTTCCATCGTCAAGTAAGAAAATAGCATCATTGTATTCGGGCTTAGATTTTCTAAAAGCATCTATATCTAACTCAACGCCATCAACAATACTTACATCGACGTGAATTGGAATGATGTCATTAATATAATTAGATGGCAAACGATCTATTCCCCATTGAATATTTGTTGATCCTGCATTGATCTCATTTTGAATATCAATATAAGTTTTCAAGCCGCTTTTATATTCTACATACTTTTTATGGGAAACGAACAACGAGAATTGATTTTTGGTTTCGACATCTTCTTCTACTTGTTTCTTCAATACAACTCTATAAACAAACCTCGAACTTCCCTGAATCATCCCCTGGTTCAACAACTTCTTAAATGGCTCGTCAAACGTAATCAGTCCTAAATCATACACGCACTTCGTCCACATGCGGCTGTACAGCAAATGCCCTACGGCATGTTCTGTTCCGCCCACATACAAATCCACCTGGTTCCAGTAAGTGCTTACGCTTTTATCGCAAAACGTTTGCTCGTTGTTCGGGTCCATGTAGCGCAAAAAATACCAGGAGGAACCGGCATAACCAGGCATGGTGTTCGTCTCTAAATGCTGAGAGGTCCACTCCGGAATATTCGCCAGCGGGCCTTCGCCTTCCGGTCCGGGCTTGTAGCTTTCTACATGCGGCAGTTCCAATGGCAACTCGCTTTCATCCAGCGGGTAAGCAATACCGTCAATCCACTTAATTGGAAAGGGTTCGCCCCAATAACGCTGCCGACTGAACGCCGCATCACGCATTTTGTAGTTCACCTTTCTCTTCCCAATTCCTAATTCCTCTAATTTCCCAATCACTATCTCAATGGCATCACGCATCACCACGCCGTTCAAAAAATCGCTGTTGCTAAGCACCGCATCTTTGGTTGGATTGGCTTCTTCGCCGTTGTACGCATCGCCCAAAATATTGGTGATCTCCAGGTTGAAGTGCCTGGCAAACTTGTGGTCCCGTTCATCGCCGCTTGGTACGGCCATGATAGCACCGGTGCCATAACCTGCCAATACATACTCCGATATCCAGATTGGTATTTGCCGGCCATTAAACGGATTGATGGCATAGGCACCCGTAAACACACCGCTGATTTTTTTCTCGGCCATGCGTTCCCGTTCGCTGCGGCTTTTTACATAAGCAATGTATTCTTCAACGGCTGCCTTTTGTTCTGCCGTTGTTATCTGTTCTACCAGTTCATGCTCCGGCGCCACTACCATAAAGTCAACACCAAAAATGGTATCGGGACGGGTGGTGTACACACGCAACTTATTGCCGGTTGCCGATTGCTGATTGCCGATTTCAAAATCAATCTCCGCACCACTGCTCTTGCCAATCCAGTTGCTTTGCATTTCCTTCATGGCATCGCTGAAGTCAACGGTTTCCAATCCCTGCAATAAGCGATCAGCGTATTCGGTAATGCGCAGGTACCACTGGCGCAGTTTCTTTTTCACTACGGGGTAACCTCCGCGTTCGCTAACGCCGTTCACTACCTCATCGTTGGCCAGTACAGTTCCCAATGCCTCGCACCAGTTTACTTCGCCGTAGCCGCAATACGCTACGCGGTACTCCATCAGAATGGTTTGCTTTGTTTTTTCATCAAAGGCCTGCCACTCTTCCGGGGTAAACACATTGCCGGTTGCCGATTGCCGGTTGCCGGCAGAAGGAATTTGAAAACCCGCATTCGGAATGGGGTGAGCCACGTTGCCTTCCTGCTCAAATATTTTGATTAAGCCATCAATCGGCTCGGTCTTAGCCGTTTTGCGGTTGTACCAGCTTTGAAAAAGCTGCAGAAAAATCCACTGCGTCCACTTGTAGTATTGCGGGTTGGAGGTGTTCACTTCGCGGCTCCAGTCGTAGCTAAAGCCAATCTTGTCCAACTGGCTTCTGAACGTGGAAATATTTTTTGCCGTGCTCACCGCCGGGTGCACGCCGTGTTCAATGGCGTATTGTTCGGCCGGCAGGCCAAAGGCATCGTAACCCATGGGATGAAGCACATTAAACCCTTTGAGGCGTTTGTACCGGGCATAAATATCCGAAGCAATGTACCCTAACGGATGGCCCACATGCAGGCCGGCCCCGCTTGGGTAAGGGAACATATCCAGCACATAATACTTGGGCTTGTCGGAATTGTTGGACACTTTGTAAGCACCGGTTTCCGTCCATTTCTGCTGCCACTTTTTTTCGATCTCTCTGAAGTTGTATTCCATAACTATTTTTCGGGAAAGGGATAGAATGCAGATAACGCAGATGGTTATGATTGATGGAACAAAGTCTTACCCATCATAATCATCAAAATCCAGCGTTCCATCACCTCTTAATTTTTTGCTAAGGCTGCTGCCGCAAAATACAGACAGGCAATATTTAAAAGCAGGCAATCGTTAGGGAAAGGCAAAAATAAACCATTCAACTGTTTTATTAATTCATTAGCCGTTGTCTGACCTCCTTGCAATACACCAAAGCCCTATTTTTGTCCACCTGAAATAATTATCGAATGGCGCAAATCGGCAAAGCTTCGTCCAAAAGAGGAAAACCGTCCTATGTAATGAGCATTATTGGTGTTACCCTGGTGCTTTTTTTGTTGGGAATTGTAGGTTGGCTGGTGATCAATGCCAATAAACTCGGCGATTATTTCCGCGAAAACATTGAAGTAAAAGTGTTTTTAACCGACCGCGTGGCAGGAAAAGACAGCACCGACATTGTGAACTACCTTGCCAACAAGCCTTATGTAAGAAACTACGAGTTCATTACAAAAGAAATGGCGAAGCAGCGCTATTTGAAAGATGGCGAAACGGATTTTTCGTCCATCATTGATGAAAACCCGCTGCCCAAAGGCATCTATTTTCACCTGAAGTCGGATTACGTACAGGCCGATTCGCTGAAGAATATTGCCAGGGAAATCCGCGAAGGACAGTATGCCGGGCTCATCACCGATGTTTCGTATCCCGATCAGCTGGTGTCCAACATCAACGAAAATTTCCGCAACATCAGCCTTATCATCCTGGGCATTGCAATCATTCTCTCCATTGTGGTCATCTTCCTTATTGATAATACCATTCGCCTGGCCATGTTCAGCAACCGCTTTCTTATTAAAACCATGCAGATGGTGGGTGCTACCAGGGGCTTTATTTCGAAGCCGTTGGCCATCCGGGCCGTTATCAACGGCGCCATTAGTGCAGCCATTGCCATTGTGCTGGTGTACATTCTTATTTCGGTGGCGGAGAATTTTGTTCCGTGGCTGCAGAACGTACGCTCCAGCTATACGCTGCTGTTGCTGTTCCTGGGTTTGCTGCTGATTGGCATTACCATTACGTTTTTAAGCACCTGGCGCAGTGTTTCCAAATACCTGCGCATGAAGCTGGACGATTTGTATTAAGAACCCAGGTCATTAGGCCATTATCAATTTTTGCTTATTTTGCCACCATTAAGTCATTCCGTATGAAGTCAACCAGACCCGTAAAAGGAACTCCTGCCCCGGCAGCCACCAAAAGAAGAGTGGCCGGCGAATTATTCGGCAAAGAAAATTTTAAGTGGATGCTAATCGGCGTAGGTGTTTTAATTCTCGGTTTCATCCTGATGGCCGGTGGCGGCAGCGACGATCCGAACGTGTTTAACAAAGATGAAGTGTACAGCACCCGTCGCATTACCATTGCACCCATCATTATTCTTATCGGTATCGCCATCGAGATCTACGCTATTTTCCGCCAGAACAAAACAACCACCGGGGCTACTGAATAATGGAACTTTTTCACGCCATTATCATTGCCATCGTTGAAGGCCTTACCGAGTTTTTGCCCATTTCGTCCACCGGTCACATGGTAATTACCAGTGCGGCCTTTGGCATTCACGACGATAATTTCACCAAGCTGTTTGAAGTGGCCATTCAACTGGGCGCCATTCTTGCCGTGGTGATTCTTTACTGGAAAAAATTCTTTCAGTTTACCCGTTGGCAGTTTTACGCCAAACTGCTGGTAGGCGTTATTCCCGCTTTAATTTTTGGTTACCTGTTTAACGACCAGATTGACGAAATGCTGGGCAGCACGGCCATTGTAGCCACCAGCCTTGTGTTAGGTGGTTTTGTGTTGCTCTACATCGACAAATGGTTTAACCAGCCCGTTACCTCGCAACCCGATCTGCTGGCCACCGAAGTCACAAAAGCCGAATTGATTGAAGCCGAAGAAAAGCTCGACTTCAAAAAATCATTCATCATTGGTTTGTGGCAGGTGCTGGCCATGGTTCCCGGTGTAAGCCGCAGCGCCGCTTCCATTATTGGCGGTATGCAACAAAAGCTTACCCGCAACTTTGCGGCGGAGTTTTCTTTCTTTTTGGCCGTGCCTACCATGTGTGCAGCCTCCGGTTACTCGCTGTTTTTAAAAGACTGGGGCGAAGGTGCAGCGGCGCAGAAAGGATATGAGCTCATTTTAGCTTCTTCCGACAACACCACGGCGTTTATTGTAGGAAATGTTGTGGCATTTTTAGTGGCGCTTGTGGCCATTAAATTTTTCATTTCTTACCTGCAGAAGCACGGCTTCCGTTTCTTTGGCTGGTACCGCATCATCGCCGGTTCCATCCTGTTGCTGCTGGTAGCACTGGGTTATCTCAAATAGCATTCCCACATTTCTGCTCCCTGATAAAAAAAAGAGAACAACACAACGTGTTGTTTATTTTTATGCACGTATGCAAACTGCTCCCAAGAAAGTTGTGAATGCCTGGGCCATGTACGACTGGGCCAACAGCGCTTATAATCTCGTCATTACTTCCACCGTTTTCCCAGCCTATTTTGAAGCCTTTACCGGCGATAAAAAGGAGAACACCGTTGACAAGGTGACGTTTTTAGGAAGAGAGTTTGTCAATACATCGTTGTACAACTATGCGCTGGCCTTTGCCTTTTTGGTAGTGGCCATTATGTCGCCGCTGCTGTCCTCAATTGCCGATACACGGGGCAATAAAAAAAGCTTCATGTCGGCGTTTTTTACATTGGGAAGTATCAGTTGCTGCCTGCTGTTCTTTTTTACCGGACAAAATCTTTTGCTGGGCATAACCTGCATGGTGCTGGCCTGCATTGGCTATTGGTCGAGCCTTGTTTTTTACAACTCCTTCTTACCCGAAATTGCCGCACCCGAAGACCGCGACCGCATCAGCGCCAAAGGTTTTTCGTATGGCTACATTGGCAGCGTGATTTTGCAGGTGGTTTGTTTTGTTTTCATTTTCAACCCGGGTTTGCTGGGCGGAAACGACGACTCCACCATTCAATTCCAGGCTTCGTTTTTACTGGTGGGCATCTGGTGGTTTGGCTTTGCGCTGATGTCTATCCGTCGGTTACCTCCTTCGCAACCGGCCGTTGCCGGCAGCGAGGGAAGAGCCTTTGCAAAAGGCTACGACGAGTTGAAAAAAGTATGGCACCAGTTGAAACAGATCCCGGTTTTAAAACGCTACCTGTTCTCGTTTTTCTTTTACAACATGGGTGTGCAAACGGTGATGCTGGCCGCCACCTTGTATGGCAAGAGTGAACTGGCCATTCCAACAACAAACCTCATCATTGCTATTTTACTGATTCAACTGATTGCCATTCCCGGTGCCATCCTCATTGCCAAACTATCGGAGAAAATTGGCAACCTGAAAGCATTAATGGTGGTTATTGTTATCTGGATTGGCTTGTGTTATGCTGGCTACCTTCTTCCGGTTGGCGGCATCTACGAGTTTTATGCACTGGCCGCGGCGGTTGGTTTTGTGATGGGTGGCATTCAGTCGCTCAGCCGCTCTACCTACGCCAAACTAATGCCGGTTACAAAAGACACTACTTCTTTCTTCAGCTTCTTTGATGTAACGGAAAAAATCGCCATCGTAATTGGTATGTTTTCGTTTGGTTACATTAATGAACTCACCGGTTCGCAACGCAATTCCGTTCTTGTGCTGCTTATCTTTTTTATCATCGGTTTTCTGCTATTACTCTATACATTGCGGGCGGCAAAAGGAAAATTGGCAATCGGCAATTAGCAACAGGCAATTTCAGACAGACAATTTTATGCCTCTTAACCATAAACATTCGTGATGAAGCTTTACAGCATTAATACAGGCTATTTTAAACTGGATGGCGGCGCCATGTTTGGCGTAGTGCCAAAAGTGATGTGGAACAAGATTAACCCGGCCGACGAGAACAACCTTTGCTCCTGGGCCATGCGCAGCCTGCTGATTGAAGATGGCAACCGCCTGATTTTAGTTGATACCGGCATTGGCGCCAAGCAGGACGAAAAATTTTTCAAGCATTATTATTTGCATGGCGATGATTCGTTAGACAAATCGCTGGCGCAGCACGGCTTTCACCGAACAGATATTACCGATGTGATTTTAACGCACCTGCATTTCGACCATTGCGGCGGCGCCATTGAACGCGAAGGAGAAAAGCTTCTCCCCACTTTTAAAAATGCTACATACTGGAGCAACGAAGAGCATTGGGAATGGGCCACGCAACCCAACGACAGGGAGAAAGCTTCGTTCTTGAAAGAGAACATTCTTCCCATCAGCGAAAGCGGCCAGCTGAAATTTATTGATACACCCAACGTGGATTGGGATGCTTCCAAACCGTTGCCAGGCCAATCATTCGCCAACAATATTTCGCTGCGTTTTGTAGAAGGACACACGGCCGCCATGATGCTGCCGCAGATTCAATACAAAGACAAAACAATTGTGTACATGGCCGACCTGCTGCCCGGCATCTGGCACATTCCCATTCCCTATGTTATGGCGTATGATATGTTTCCATTGACAACATTAAATGAGAAGAAAAGCTTTTTATCCGAAGCGCAGGCAGCCGATTATATTCTCTTCTTTGAACACGATCCAACAGTGGAATGTTGCACGCTTGTGCAAACGGAAAAAGGCATTCGTGCCAGCGAAAATTTCCGGCTTTCCGAGTTGGGTTAACAACTGATTCAAACAAAATTTACAAAAGAGTTGCGAAGCTCTTTTTTGTGTCTTCACACAATCGTCAGCACTTCGTTTGCCTGAACAGACCGTTCGTTGTTTTGTTTCTGCTTTGCTTTTTTCATCCTGTCATCTTCGCGGCACCAATTTAAAAACGCCTAAAAATTTCACTGATGAAAAAGTATATCAACCTTCACAATGCCGGCCGAATCATCGTCTTTTTTGAAATTCTTCTTTGCGCCGTTGCCACCCTCAGCGTACTGATGGTGAACGGCGCCGATAGTTTCAGCACCGACCATCTTGCACTGGTGGCGCTTATTGCTATTACCATTGCCAGTGTTTTTCTGCGCAAAGGCAGCAAGCTGCAACAGCAAAAGATGGTGCTTTGGATGGCCGTTCTGCCGCTGCTTTTTGTGAGCTACGAGGCAGTAGCTGCGTTTATGCTTCCTTACCACGCCTGACCGTTGGTTGGGCAGCAATTGCCGCTGGCTGTTTTTGCCTGCCGGCTTTGGCGAGAAACAGCAACCTTTACCCTGTTCTTTCATTGGGCTGAATGAAATAACTTCAGGAAGCCATCACCTTAAAACCGCTGTTATGATAAAGGTGCTGATCATTGACGACGAAGCCAAGGCCCGCAACGTACTGCAACACTATTTGCAAAGCTTTGTTCCGGAGGTCACCGAATTACGCCAAGCCGATGGTGTAAACAATGCGCTGGATATTTTAACCGTTTACCAACCCGACATTGTTTTCCTTGATGTGGAGATGCCACACAAAAACGGCTTCCAGTTTTTAATGGAGTTGAAAGATCCGGCGTTCGATGTCATCTTCACCACGGCGTATAACCAATACGCTATCCAGGCCATTCGCTTCAGCGCACTTGATTATTTGCTGAAGCCAGTTGACCCCGACGAACTGAAAGCAGCCATTCTGCGCCACCTTGAAAAACGCGACAGCGCTGCCGAAAAAACAGCCCTGTTCAACAATCTTGTCAACAACATTGAAAAGAAAGAAGTTCGTGATTTTAAAATTGCAGTACCTTCTGCCGAAGGCGTTTATTTTTTTACCATTGATGAAATTTTGCGACTGGAAGCCGACCGCAGCTATACGCATATTCACCTGGTGAAAAAGCGGCCGTTTGTTGCCTCTAAAACACTGAAGCATTTTGAAGAGATGCTGGAAGAATTCAACTTCATTCGCACCCACAAATCGCATTTGGTAAACCCCAAACACATCACGCATGTTACCAGCGATAACGAACACATTCTGCTGACCGATGGCTCGCGGGTAGAAGTTTCCCGCCGCAAAAAAGAAGAGGTGTTGCAGCAGTTGAAGCTTCGCTAACCGCACACAAACCAAAGCCGGCCGATTGCTAACCACTTTGCCCAGGCCCTTTGTTGCCACTGTTATTTTGTGCTGGTAACAATAAAATTCTACGTCATGCTTTTTACTATTGCAATCATTGCCTTCGTGTTTGTCACACTTTATTTTGCTCTTAGCAAAACCGTTTTCCCGCTGGTGCAAATCAGCCAAATGAAAAAGCGGTTGCTGCGGGAAGGCATAGAGGCAGAAGCCGTGTTGCTGAACATGGAACAAACGGGCCTTTATGTAAACAACCAGCCGCAGGTAAAACTGCAGGTGCAGGTACACCCACATACGGGAAGAAATTTTGTATCGGAAATCCGTGAAGTGCTAACCTTTATTGACCTTGGCCAGCTACGCATTGGCAGCACCTTAAAAGTGAAATACAATCCTGCCAACACCCACGAGGTAATGGTGTTGCGCCAACAACTCATGTCGCATTAAACAACGATAACGAATCATTGCAGTCGGTTTACTCCTGCCCTTGAATTTTCAGTACAGTTTGGATGGTTTCTACAGACAACGGTGCCCGTAAGCACCGTTTTTGTTCTCTCTTCCAAAGGAATAAATTCACCAGAGTTGGTGAGAGGTTTCTTTCAGCGTCATTACTACATTACACTTAAATGAAATACCTTCAAACAGCCTTCTCATCACCAAATCATGCTTGTATGACAAACCTTACCACTGCAACAACCCGAATTTCAGGTGTACATACGCTGGCGGAACATCGCACCGCTTACCGCATAACCAGCATTGATTTTTTGCGCGGACTGGTGATGATTATTATGGCGCTGGACCACACCCGCGACTTTATTCACGAAGGCGCACTTGTGGCCGACCCATTGAGTTTAACCACGCCGGATGTGTTGTTGTTTTTTACACGGTGGATCACGCATTTCTGTGCTCCGGTTTTTGTTTTTCTGGCCGGCACATCGGCGTATTTGCAAGGGCTGCGCAAATCAAAAACAGCGCTGTCTACTTTTTTAATTAAACGTGGTTTGTGGCTTATTCTTGTCGAGCTAACCATTGTTACGCTAGGCATTTCTTTTGACATCGCGTTTAACTTTTTCTTCCTGCAGGTTATCTGGGCCATTGGCATCAGCATGGTGTTGTTGGGCTTGGCCGTCCGTCTTCCGTTTAACGCTATATTGGTTATTGGACTGCTGATTGTACTTGGACATAACAGTCTTGACTTTTACGAAGCTAAAAACCCAACCAGCGGTCTCTTTTATTCGTTGTTGCACCGGCAAAACTTTCTGCCCTTTGGCGATGGCCGTGTGCTTGCTATTCTGTATCCTTTTCTGCCGTGGACAGGCTTAATGTTATTGGGCTATTGTTTTGGCAAATTGTTTACACGGTACGAAGGCGCAGCAAGAAGAAAAATTCTTTTACAACTTGGCCTTGGCATACTGTTGTTTTTTGTTGCACTGCGTTTTCTCAATGTGTATGGCGATCCTTCGCCCTGGGCTACGCAGAAGAACGCATTTCTTACTACGCTTTCATTTATCAACACCACCAAATACCCGCCATCACTGCTGTTCATGTGCATGACCATTGGACCCGCTATTTTGTTTCTTGCTTTTGCAGACAAGGCTAAATCGTGGTTTGCAAACGTGGTAACGGTGTACGGAAAAGTGCCGTTCTTTTATTACGTTTTACACTTCTACCTCATTCATGCGGTAGCCGTTGTTTTTTCGCTGGTGCGGGGGCACAGTTTTGCAGAAGGCGCAGCCGGCGTGCCGGGTGTTCCGTTTAAATTTGTCTTTCCGGGTGAAGGTCTTTCACCTGGCGGCACCTACCTTGTTTGGCTGAGTGTTGTCATTGCACTTTATCCTGCGTGCAGATGGTTCAGCCGTTACAAGCAAACACACAAACAATGGTGGCTGAGTTATTTGTAGTTCCGTAATTTTAGGCATGAGGTTTTTTGTTTCTCTTCTTGCCCTTTTTCTTTTTCAAACTACACAGGCACAAACCACGGCAGATGTGCTGATTAAAAACGGCCGTATTCTCGACGGCACCGGCAATTCCTGGTTTTGGGGCGATGTAGCGGTGAAAGAAGGAAAGATCATTCGCATTGCGCCAAACATCAATCTGCCTGCAACAAAAATTATTGATGCCAAAGGATTGATTGTAGCACCGGGCTTTATTGATGTGCACACGCACATTGAAGGCGATGATGTGAAAAATCCTACGGCAGATAATTTTATTTACGATGGCGTAACCACTGTTGTTACCGGCAACTGCGGCTCCTCGCGGGTAGATATCAAAGCTTATTTAAAGATGCTTGATTCACTGCGTACTTCGATTAACGTAGCCACGCTGATTGGCCACAACGATGTGCGCAAAGCCGTAATGGGAACCGCCAATCGCAAAGCCACCGAAGAGGAACTGGCAAAGATGGAAGCGCTGGTGGAACAGGCCATGAAAGACGGCGCCGTGGGCCTGAGTACGGGCCTCATTTACATTCCCGGCACTTACTCTACTACCGAAGAAGTAGTACGTTTAGCCAAAGCCGCCTCCAAATACAAAGGGGTTTATGCTTCGCACATGCGGGATGAAGGCGACAAGGTTGTGGACGCTATTAACGAAGCGATTCACATTGGCCGCGAAGCGAAAATGCCGGTGGAGATTTCGCACTTTAAACTCAGCGGGCAACAAAACTGGGGTCGCAGCCGCGAAACCATTCCGATGATCATGAAAGCAAGGGAAGAAGGAATTGATGTAACCATTGACCAATACCCTTACACGGCCAGCAGCACCAGTTTGAGCACCCTGCTGCCGGATGAAATCCTGGCCGATGGCGCCGACTCCATTCGTGCACGGCTCTCCCGTCCGGAAGTGCGCAAATACGTAAGCGATTACATGCTGAACAAACTAAAAAGACGCAAGCTCAAACATTTCAGCTATCCCGTTGTGGCCTCCTATCGTGCCGATAGTACCATGAACGGCAAAAGCATTGAGCAGGTAAACCTTTTAATGGGTCGCAAGCACAAGGCAAAAGAAGAAGCTGAAACCATTATGGACATGATGATGAAAGGCGGAGCCGGCATGGTGTTTCATGGTATGGGCGATGATGATGTGAAGTACATTATGCAATACCCGTTTAACATGTTTGCTTCCGATGCTTCGATACGTGTGTTTAACCAGGGTGTGCCACACCCGAGAGGATATGGCACCAATGCAAGAGTACTTGGCAAATATGTGCGGGAAGAAAAGGTGATTCCGCTGGAAGAAGCGGTGCGCCGCATGTCGTCGTTGCCGGCGCAAAAGTTTGGCCTGCGTGACCGCGGGTTGTTGCGGGAAGGCATGGCTGCCGACATTGTGGTGTTTGATGAAAAAGAAGTGATGGATCTTTCTACTTATGAAAATCCCCATGCTTACTCCAAGGGCTTTCAATATGTGCTGGTAAACGGCGAGATTGTTGTGAATGAAGGAAAACACAATGGCACAAGAAGCGGGAAAACATTATCGCCGATGCAGGTGGAGTTAGTGGGGTATTAGGATATTGAGACATTGGGATATTGGGATATTTCATGCAGTGGAATAAAGCGATGTTTTTTAAAAGCCAAGATTAAAAGATCTAAGAGCCAATAACAAAACATAGCAGAAGGCCAACACGCAAACATAAATGGGTTGCCTCACGGGATTCTTTAACCCCAGCCTTCAGGCTGGGGATTGTTGAAGCACTCCACCAACCGGGCTTTAGCCCAGGCTTCACCAAATGGTTTGGGCTAAAGCCCGGTTAGAGAAGGAACACTTGGAATCCCCGGCCTGAAGGCCGGGGTTATTATTTCTTTAGTCGTCACCTGCTTAATGGCTTAAGCCCAGTTGCTGCATCATCACATCATTGGCAGCGTAAATTCTTGCTTCGCTAATCAATCCATCTTTCAGTTCATATGTAACACAAATCGGGAAGTTCACGTCTTTGCCGGTTGCTTTTATTGGCCCCATATCCCCAATATGTTTGCCCACAATACGGCCTTCAACCATTGCCTTGTCTTCGGCAATCATGTAGTTGAACAATTCTGCCTTCGCATCAAATAACACGTGGTAAAAAAAATGCAGCATGCCCGCCACTTCCTCGCGGCCGGTGTAGCTTTCGCCGGTGTTCATGTTGTGAAATACGCCATCTTCCGCTACGTACTTCGGGTCGTGTGTGTTGAAATAAGTCAGCATGTTTTTTTCAGCAAGCAGCAGGGCTTCGCTTTTGGTGATTGTTGCTTCCATCTTAAAAATTTTGAAGTGAAGAAATACGTTCCCGCAGGGAAGACAGCATTCAGGGGATAGAGACGCGGTTCTTTTAAAGATAAGCTCTTTCTCTTTAAAAAGAGCCCGATTGCAGCTTTAAGCTTCTTTATACTTTTTCTTTTCTTCCTTCGTTTTTCCTTTACTGTCTGCCGATGAGAATAAACCGCTTTCTGCGATGCCTGCTTTTGCTGCCGCTGCTTTCAGCAGTTGGCGTTGCACAAGCGCAGGAAGAAAAAGTTTTTAAAGGCGTGGTGATGGATTCGGTGGAGAACGCGGCGCTTGACAAATGCACCATCACCGTTTTCTACTCCAAAAAAGATTCGGTAAAACGGCTGAGCGATGCCAGCGGCCGCTTCTCTTTCCCCTTCAAAACCGACTCGGCCCTGCTGCACTTTCAGCATATAGGCTATACGGAGAAAAAACAGGTCTTGTTCCGTTCTTCTCTTACAAAAATTAGCGACACGTTTTATTTGCTGCCGGCCGACAAACGGCTTGACGATCTTGTAGTGAAAGCCAAGGTGCCGCCTATCGTCATCAGGGGCGACACAACGGAGTTTCACATTGACTCCGCCATGTTTGAACCCTTTGACGTTGTAGATGATCTTGTCCGTCGGCTACCGGGTTTGGTGGTTGATGCCGATGGCAAGATGACATTTCACGGCAAACCCATTACCCGCATCCTGGTGGATGGCGAAGAGCTGTTTACCGGCGACCCAAACTTTTCCATGAAAAAACTACCGGCGGGACTGGTGGCAAAAATCCAGGTGATGGACACCAAAACGCTGGAGCAGTTATTTAACGGTGTGGTGCCTGACGGCGAAGACAAAACACTGAACATTAAACTGAAGCCCGGCAACAAAACATTCGGTTCCGGTGATGTGCTGGCCGGCACCAGCAACCAGCTGGAAGGTAATGCTACACTAAGCCAGTTTGATGGCCCGCGGCGCATGTCGGTAAGTGGGTCGGCTAATACCAGCAACAATCTTGGCCTTTTGAAAAGGCGCAACGGCCCAACAAGTTCGTTTGTCAACGGCGGCCTTCATTACAACAATACCTGGGGCAAACTGCGGTGGAACGGCAGCTACAGCTACAACCAGAACGGCAACCGGAACAACATGTACCGTGAACGAACGCAACTCATCACGGCCGATACATCGTTCTTTACACAGTCCCGCAATTTTGCCGATTACACAAACGATGGTCACCAGGTAAACCTTGGACTAAACTGGTTTCTTGATTCGAGCAGTAATCTTGATGCAAACTTTAGCTACAGCACAAGCAGCAGCCTTAGTAAAAGCAGTGCATCGTCCACCACGTTGGAGAATGGATCGCTGCGCAATGCCAGCATTAACGACAATAACACGGAGGGTTCCACTCAGGCGGTAAGAGGCTCCGTTACCTGGCTAAAACGGCTGAACAGAAAGGGCCGGCGGCTATCGGTTAATGCACGCCTCAATACATCGGAACAGGAAACCGACCAGTTCTCCCAATCGACCAACACGTATTTTAAAGGCGGGGTGCCCATCAACGGCGATACGCTGGACCGGCGCACCAATAACCTGGGGCAGAACAATAATTATGGCTTACGGATAGCGTACAGTGAGCCTGTTTCGCAATACCTTTTTGTGGATGTGAGCGGCGAATTTGACAGGGTTACTTCCACCACCGACCGCAATGTTTACAACCTTGATTCGGTGAGTAAAACAGCGGTGTACGACAGTGTTTATTCTGCCCGCATTCAGTCGTTCACCAACACCCAAACGTTAACGTCTTCGGTTTCTTACCGCAAAAACAACCTGAATGTTTCCGCCGGCTTTTCCACCGTACGGCAGCAGGCCCTGCGCACATTGCAGGGCGAGGACATTGTGCAAGACTTTTTGCGCTATGCGCCATCGGTCAATGCCACTTATACGTTTGCCAAACGCAGGTCGTTACGGGCCAGCTTTTCGGGCAATACGATTCAGCCCACCATTGAGCAGTTGCAACCTGTGCCCGACAACAGCAACCCGCTGTACATCCGCATTGGCAACCCCGCCCTGCGAACGGCCTTCTCGCAGACCTATACGCTTGGCTATGCCAGCAACAATTTTTCGGACAAGAACCAGCAGTCGTTCAACGCCAATCTTTCTTATGCACCCTTCAGCAACCAGATAGTGAATGCGATTTATTACGATGCGTTCAGGCGGCAGACATCGCAGTACATCAATGCCAGTGGCGTTTATTCGTTGCGGGGCAGTGTTTCGATGAGCAGTAACCGGCAAACTGAAAAAATAGCGAAGGCGTTGAACCTTAGTTCCGGCTTAAACCTGGGGCAACAGGTTTATTTCCAGAATAACCAACAGTATTACTCCCGTAATTACGGCGCTAATCTTACCCTTGGTTTTGGCAGGCGGGAATTGGCTATCAGGTCAACCCGTTATAATGTTTCCGTGGCGTCTTCTTTTAACCGCAACTACACACCGGCCGACCTGCGGGTTTTGAATACCACTCGCATTAGCATTGGGCCGCAACTTGAAGGCGCCAGCCAGTTGTTCGGCTTCATTTATGCAAACCTGTCGTACCGGATGAGCTACAACCTGCTGGATTACCAGTCAACCCTTCGCCGGAACGATGAATACACAACGCACCAGGTAAGCACCGACTTTCGCTTTCAGCTTGCCAAAAAAGTCTTTCTTAACAGCAACCTCTTTTACCAGTATAACACCCGTGTGCCGGAAGGAACGCCCAAAGGCATGTTTAACGGCAACATCAGCGCTACGGGACAGGTCATGAAAGGCCGCGGGCAATTGGTATTTACGGCAGCTGACCTGTTTGCCCAAAGCACCAACCTGCGCCGAAGCGTGGGAGAAAACTATATTGAAGATGTGCAGATCGACAACCTGCGGAATTACTTCACGCTGAAGTTCCAGTTCAATTTTAGTAAACTTGAAAAGAGGGAATCCAGGGTTCAATCCATGCGATAACACCATTTGGCTGGCACGAAACTTTCTCCCCTGAAGCCGGACAGGAAATATTTGGCTATGGAGTTGTTATTTCAAACGCAGAACCTGATTGCGTGGGGCGGTGTTTTTATCATCCTGCTGTTGATTTTTGCCGAAACCGGTTTTCTGCTTGGCCTAGTAGTGCCCGGCGGCGAAACACTGGTGTTTACCGCGGGCTTTCTCACCAGCACCGGTGCGTTGAACATTGAAATTATTCCTTTCTTTCTGCTGATGATACTGGCTTCTTTTCTTGGCGATACATCAGGTTATTTTATTGGGAAGAAACTGGGACCAAAGCTGTTTGAAAAAGAAGATGCCTGGTATTTTAAAAAGAAGTACGTAATCATGACGCAGGACTACATGAAACGGCACAAGCGGAAAGCGCTGGTGCTGGGTAAGTTTTTCCCGGTTATCCGGCCTTTTCTTCCCGTGCTTTCAGGCATTTCGGGGCTGCGAAAAAGCCAGTTCTTCACGCTTAGCTTTCTTTCCATTTTGGTTTACCTGGGCACCTTTTTGTTTGCGGGCTATTTTCTTGGTTCCCGCTTCCCGGGGCTAAAAGATTACCTGGGCCTGATACTGCCGGTAACCGTGGTGATTCTGCTGGTTCCGGTACTGGTGCAGCTAAGAAAGTCCCGCAAAAAGCAAGGCTCTGAAACAAGTTTACACAAAAAGGAAAATGAACCCGTTAGCGGTTCATAAACTTGCGGAAGCCTTCGTAGCTGCTGTCT
>DATKHJ010000123.1:0-2740 GCA_035510335.1 Flavisolibacter sp.
GCAATACATTTATATGCCTTTTCATAGCAGTTACGAAAAAGGCGCTTCGCATGGTTACTGGAATCCTTTTGATGCGCACATCCCGCTGTTGTGGTTTGGCTGGAATATTAAGCCCGGCAAAACAAACCAGGAAGTGTACATGACGGATATTGCACCAACGCTTGCGGCCTTACTGCAAATTCAAATGCCCAATGCAAGTGTGGGAAAGGTGATTCCGCTGAAGTGATAATCCCTCTGTCTCCTAAAGGGAGGACTTAGGTGGAAGAAACTTTATTTTTTATAGACAGTCTTTGGGGCTGTCTTTTTATTTGGTACTAAGCGGAAGTTCTACTATTGAGCACCAGTTGCGTCGCACGCTTGTACGCCTTGTTCCCTACTGAGCAAAGAAAGACAGGAACACGAAGCACACGAAGAAGGCACAACGAGCACAAAGCTTCGTGTCCTTCGTGTAAATCTTCGTGTTCTTTGTGACCCCAAAAAGCTCAATAGAATTGCCGAACGCACAAGAGTGCGACGCAACGAAAGCTTAATACAAAAGAAAAAGCTGGTCCCACAAGAACCAGCTTTTTCTTTTCCTAAAGACTGAAACAAATAAAGTTTGAGAAACCTAAGTCTTCCCTTCAGGAGACAGAGGGTTTCAGGGGATCAGGCTCTCCGGTACGTCCAGTTTGTCAAACGTTCCTGCAGGCTTCCGCCGATCATGGGTTGCTTTTCAGGCAGGTATTTCCAGTAGCGTTTCGGCATGTGCTGGATATGCAGCTTCGTGTTTTTTCTTGCCGCAATGTTTACGCTTTTGAAATACTGCTTCCACAATTCCTGGTAAATGGATTCGCCTTCGTCGTAGGCCGCAGAAACATCAGTGCCGTTGGACACATCCTCCGAGAATTTGATCTGCACGTTTTGTGCTGTTTCGCCATCGTAATAAACGCCGTATTTGCGCCTAGTATCATAAATCATCCAGCGTTGGTCGGCATAACGGTCGGTGAAATGTTTGCCAATCAAGGGCAACACGTTGTAATCGGGACTGATGATGGCATAATACAAATCATCCGCGGTTTTTTGGAACCGTACAAACGCTTCCATGCGGTGCTTTTCACGCCATACTTTTTTAGCGGTTTGAAAAACGGTTAATACGGCCTTGTTGCTATAGTCTTCTTCCATCACCGTTTCCGACGCAAAGGCATACTGAATGTATTGCAGCAAGTTATTCTCCATGCCGTCCATCTCGGAAAGAAAGGTGCGGTACACCTGCTTTTGTGCTTCAAGCGACAGCTTTTTTTCTAACCCTTTCCACACCCTGTCGCTGTGTTTTTGATCATGGTTTACAAAATGCGGTTCGGCAAACATCGATGGCTGGTGCCTGTGTGCCGGTACAATGTCAACATCCGTGAGTTTGTATTCGTACACATCGAACACCGCACACAAAAAGCCTTCAAAGCTGCCATCATATACGACTGTTTTCATGACTTAAAATAGTTGTAATTGAGGTGAATGATTAGCAGCATATTTGGTTTGCGAAGCAGATAGAATAAAGTTTTTGATCTGCTCCGGTGTGTAATCTTTCGGGCGGAAATCCTGCACTTTCAAATTGAGAAAATACTTGGCGCGGTTGGCGGCAATGTTGAATTTTTTCAGGTGATCCCATGTCAGCTTGCTGAACTTACGGGCCTCCCAGATCTTTTGTGCCGATTGCAGGCCAATACCCGGAATGCGTTTGATCAATTCCAAATCGGCGTTGTTAATATCCACCGGGAACTGGTGCAGGTTGCGCAAAGCCCAATTCAGTTTGGGATCAATCTGCATGTCTAAAAACGGGTCGTTCGGCGTTACAATTTCATCTACTTCAAACCCGTAAAAGCGAAGCAGCCAATCGGCCTGGTACAGGCGGTTTTCCCGTACCATGGGCACCGGTGTACCAACCGCAGGCAAACGGTTGTCGTTGCTCACCGGAACATAACCCGAATAATAAACCCGTTTCAGGTTCATGTGTTTGTAAAAGCCATCCGACATTTTCAAAATTTGCCAATCGCTTTCCGGCGTGGCGCCAATCACCATTTGGGTGCTTTGCCCGGCGGGAGCAAACAGTTGCGGCTTTGCCTTTACAATCGCTTTTTGTTCTTCCCGGTTTGCGATGATCTCGTTTTTCAAAAACTTCATCGGCCGAATCATGTCCTCCCGCTTTTTATCCGGCGCCAAAAGTGCCAGACTTTGTTCTGTGGGCATCTCAACGTTCACGCTTAAGCGGTCGGCATAAAGGCCCGCTTCTTTAATCAGTTCATCCGATGCGCCAGGAATAGTTTTCAGGTGAATATAGCCGTTGAATTTATGCTCGTTACGCAGCTTTCGTGCAATCAGCACCAGTCGCTCCATGGTGTAATCCGGATCTTTAAAAATGCCGGAGCTAAGAAATAAACCTTCAATGTAATTGCGGCGGTAAAAATTGATGGTGAGGTCAACCACTTCCTGCACGGTAAACGCCGCCCGTTTTACGTCGTTGCTCTTGCGGCTCACGCAATAAGCACAATCGAAAATGCAATGGTTTGTGAGAAGAATCTTCAGCAGTGAAACGCAACGTCCGTCTTCGGTGTAAGCGTGGCAAATACCCATTCCTTCCGCATTGCCAACACCCTTGTTTTCGTTCTTTCGTTTGCTGCCGCTTGAAGAGCAGGAAACATCATATTTCGCGGCATCGGCAAGAATCGACAACTTCTCCAGCACCCGTTCATTCATCCTTTAAAAT
>DATKHJ010000124.1:0-2468 GCA_035510335.1 Flavisolibacter sp.
ATTTAAAGCGGAGCATTTGCTCCGCTTTTTTGTTTTGTGCAGGAATTGTTAAGGCTGGAACCCGCAATCTTTCGGCGCTTATTTTTGGGCAATATGAAAAAGAACAGTATTCCGCTCTTGCGCAAGGTGGGTTTCATGGAAGGTGTTTCGATGCTGGTTTTGTTGTTTGTGGCCATGCCGCTTAAATACATCTGGGACGAACCAAGAGTAGTAACCGTAGTAGGCTGGGCGCATGGTGCTTTGTTTGTATTGTTTATGCTGCTGGTGTTGCGTGTGTACGATCAGCAGGGATGGCCGTTTAAAAAAGTGATTGTTGCTTTTATTGCGGCCTTTCTGCCGTTTGGTACGTTTGTATTCGACCGCCAGTTGAAAGAAGAAGAAACAAGATCGTTACAATAGCGGGAACAGCCGCATGCGGTAAGCGTTCATGGCTGTTTGGCCCAGTTGGTTAATAAGTTTGTAATTGACTACTACACCTACCACTGCACCAATGCCGGGAATGAGTTGCGCCATTTTCGCCAGGTCAATATAATCGCGGTACTCCTGCTGAAAGGCCCGCCATTCAAACTGGTTGATATCGTCGGGCAACGCCTTTTCCTTTTCTTCCCAGTTGTGCATTTTCTGGTAAACATTGCGGCGGTGCTCCTGGCTGCTGAAGGCCAGTTCAAATATGTGCAGAAGATAAACCCGCTCTTTGTAATCTCTCACATCAAAGCCGTAAGAGGCAGCAATGTCAAACAGCATTTTCAGTTTAATGCTCAGCAGAATCGGAAAGTCGGCAAGGCCCATCAGCAGTCCGCCGGCGCCGGTAATGCCGCCTTCTGCCGCAGCCGTGTGGCGGTAATTTTTAATCATCTTTTCCAGCGCTTCTTCGGTGGTCTGCAACGAGTGAACTTGCGCCGGTTTGCGGGTAGTGATCTTTGCGCCAAATAACACGCCTTTGATCATTTGTTTCAGCGTAACAGTAATGGCATTGTGTACTTTCTCAGGTATATAGCTGTTGATCTTTGTTTGCATGCCTTTCGACAGCTTGTTCAGCAGCGATGGTTTGCGCTGCATTTTCTTCTGCCATAGCCTTAGTTCCGTCAATGCTTTTTCTTCGTACGCCATCATACAACTGTTTATGCAAAAAATATCCCGCCCTGTTTCCAGGCGGGATGAAATTCACTTTTGACTACTCACTATTCATCACCACTACCATCCATCGCCGTCGGTTAAGTTTCCTAAGCCACCCAGGATGCTGCCTTCTTCTTTTCTGTTTACGGTTCCGTATTGCAGAATGCGGCTGGCCAAACGGCTCACCGGCAGCGATTGAATCCATACATGTCCCGGTCCGCGAAGCGTGGCAAAGAACAAGCCTTCCCCGCCAAAAATGGTATTCTTAATGCCGCCTACAAATTGAATATCATAATCTACCTGCGACTCAAACGCTACAATACAACCGGTATCTACTTTCAGCAACTCACCGGGCTCTAGCCGCTTTTCAATAACGTACCCACCGGCATGGCAAAACGCATAACCATCGCCTTCCAGCTTTTGCATAATAAAGCCTTCCCCGCCAAATAACCCGGTGCCTAACTTCCGCTGAAACTCAATGCCAATACTCACGCCTTTGGCGGCGCATAGAAAAGCATCTTTCTGGCAAATTACCCGTCCGCCAAAGCGGGTGAGGTCAAGGGTAATAATTTTACCGGCATAAGGCGCAGCAAAATATACCCGCTTTTTTCCGTGGCCTATGTTGGTAAAGGCGGTCATAAACAGGCTTTCGCCGGTAAGCAGGCGCTTTCCGGCAGACATTAATTTGCCTAAAAAGCCACCTGTTTGCTGGCGGCCATCACCAAAAATGGTTTGCATCTGAATGCCGTCATCCATCATCATAAAAGCGCCGCTCTCCGCTACGGCCGTTTCCTGCGGGTCCAGTTCAATCTCCACACATTGCATTTCTTCACCAAAAATGCGATAGTCTATTTCGTGGGCGGTTCGGTTATATCCACTCATGTTTTCGAATTTTAGCGAAAGTTAAGGAGAAGCGGGAAGATGGATGCAGGAGGTAAGAAGTCGGAGGCAGGAAGTCAGAAGTAAGCGGTCGGATGTAAGAAAACTGAAATCCTCCATTCCTAATTCCCAATTCCTAATCCCTGATCTCTCTCTTCCGACTTCTGACCTCTTACTTCCAATTTCCCCTCACTCTCATGTTAACGAACGTGAATACCTCAAAAGCCTGCGGCTGGCAACTTGGTTTTGTCTTACCTTTTCGTTTCCAAAAAATACACATCGAGTATGAGACAAAAACTATCTGGACTGCTTCTCCTGCTGTTCCTGTCCGGGGCTGCTTTCAGCCAGGCAAAACTGGTGGAGAAGGTGACAAGGAAAGGGAATGAACTTGTCATTCCTTACGAGAAATATGTATTGCCCAATGGCTTAACGGTGATTGTGCACGAAGACCACAGCGATCCGGTGGTGCATGT
>DATKHJ010000125.1:0-6595 GCA_035510335.1 Flavisolibacter sp.
AGTTAAATGGATATATAGAATTAATTGTGACTATTTATGCAAACGTTATCGGCAACGTTTGCATGCCGCATTTGCTGTCTTTCGCAAGGGTGTGAGAATGAAGAATAGCTTTTTTTCTATTTAACCGGTTCTACGCGAAACCAATCAAAATCAGCATAACCCGAATCATTGATCTGCGTTTCTCTTGTGCAGAACAAGCCAACTTTCGCACCTTTCCAGCGGCCTACTTCGGCTGTAAACTCATCGCCAATATTGGTAAAGTTTGTTCCGTCAAGACTGTAACTGAAGTTGCACTTTCCACCTGCCAACACTTTCACCCGCAGGAAAGCCGTTGCGTTTGTCATTTTCAGGATGTCTTTTTCCACTTCTGTCTTTCCTTTCTCTGCATCCTTGCAGACGGTATGGACAAGATAAATGCCGTCCTTCCTGCTTTTTAACGCCAGGCCGGCATAGCTGAATCCCATAATGGTTAACCCTGCTTTTTCATTTTCCAGTTTTGCATTTGGCTTGAAAGTGATTTTGGTGGTGACCATAAATTCTTCAGCCGGAAATTTCTGCAGTAGAACATTGGGCACACCCCAAAGATTTTTTGCGCCATCAGGAAGTTTATCAGAGAACAACCGCAACGATCCGTTTGCTGCATTTGCAAATGCCCATGTTGCTTTTGGGTTGGCCATCCATTGCCATTGCGGCCCAATGGTGGTGCCGTTGAACTCATCGCTTTCCGGTGGTGTTTGCACAGGATGCGTTTTGCCGACATTTGGCTTTTTGTAGCGAAGCACCGGCTCGCCTTTCCCGTCACCGTCTTTGTCCACGCCAATCACCGGCCAGTCTTTCACCCACTTCATTGGTTGCAGGTGAACAATTCTTCCATAAGCCTCTTTGTCCTGGAAATGCAAAAACCAATCTTCGCCGGTTTGTGTGGTTACCCAGGCGCCCTGGTGCGGACCGTTAATTGGCGTTGTTCCTTGGTCCATTACATTTTTTCTTTCGTAGGGACCATAAATATTTTTTGAGCGAAGAATGGTTTGCCAACCGGTTGATACACCACCAGCCGGCGCAAAAATGTAGTAATAACCGTTGCGTTTGTAAAACTTCGGTCCTTCGATGGTGGGATCAATTTCATGGCCATCGTAAACAATCACGCCTTCGTCAACTGCCTTTGTTCCTTCCCTGTTCAGCTTCTTCACGGCAATAACGCTTTTAATTCCGGCGCGGCTTCCGGCATAGGCATAGGCCAGGTAAACCTGGCCGTCATCGTCCCACAGCGGGCAGGGATCAATCAATCCTTTTCCACCTGCCACCAAAACCGGATCACTCCATGGCCCTGTGATTGTTTTCGCTTTGGTGAGATAGATGCCAAAATCAGGATCGGGAAAGTAGATGTAAAATTCACCGTTGCGGTAACGGATGGCAGGTGCCCAAACGCCTTCGCCGTGACGCACTGCGGAAAAGTGCTCCAGAGGAAGCTGGCGCTTTAACGCATGGCCAATCAATTTCCAGTTCACCAAATCTTTTGAATGCAAAATGGGAAGGCCGGGTACATCTTCAAACGAAGAGGAAATCATGTAGTAATCATCACCCACACGGATGGCATCGGGATCGGAATAATCGGCATGGAGCACGGGATTTTTATAGGTACCATCGCCGTTATCGGCCACCCAAACTTTTGACACATTGTTTTGTGCAACCAGTTGCAGGCTAAAAAAACAAGCACAGGTAAAAAACAGATTTCGCATCATGAATTGGTTAAACGTTTTTGCACAGGTTTCACTTCTTGTCGCTTGGCCATACAAAGGCCTGCATAGGGATTTGCAGCCAGCTCACTTCTTTATCGGTTGCAACATTTGTTGCTGAAAAGATTGTTTCAACGGAATAGTCTTTGGCTTCTTTATCGGTAAGTTGTTTGGCCCATTTTACTCTGCCAGCTACAGCTGCCCCTTCTCCCCTGTTTTTGTATTCGGCATACAAGGCGGTTTTTTCGTTTTCGGGATTGCCCCAGTTGTGCCAGCCTTCAGGAGCAATTTGTTTCGGCAATTCGCAGTTGATGAAGGCTGTTTTAGCCTGTGCCCGCCAGGGGCGGCCAAGAAATAATTTGGTCACGACCGAATCGGCCAGAATGCGGCAATCAAGAAAAACAAAACCATACTTTTTTCCCGGCGTTGTACTGGCAGCGGTAATGTAAGAATTTGATTTTGCCCTGATGGTGCACGATTGAAAAACAGCAGTGGACGGACCGAAAATAAAATCGGTTGTTCCCTCAATATAGCAATCAACAAAATATTGCCTGGCTGTTTCGCCGGAAGCATAGATGGTATCCTGGTTGCCCAGGAAACGGCAGTTGCGAAAAACAGCTTTATCGGCATCTACATACAAAGCCAAAGCCTGCCCAACAGGACCGGCTGAATTGGAAAAAGTAATGTTCTCCGCAACAAAACGATTGCCGGAAATTTTAGCCGTGTACGAAGTGAATGTTGTATGCCGCCCTCTTCCTGAATAATCATTAAAAACAATAATGGTTTTGTCAACGCTTTCGCCGATGAATGAAACATCGGTATTGTCTGCAGGCAACACGATCTTTTCGTTGTACACACCGTTCTTTATGTACAAGGTGATGCGCTGCAGGGGATAAACCCGCATGGCATCAATGGCATCCTGGATGTAACGAAAATCGCCGCTGCCATCCTTCGCCACCGTAAAAACATATTTGTACTGTTGCGGGTTGGAGGTTTGCGAAAAACCAGCAAGGCAAATAACCAACAACACAACAAGCGAAAAAGATCCTCTCAACATTCTTAGTTATTTTTTTGTACGAAAGACGGTTTTCAAAAAATCATCAATGGTTTGCACCATCGGTGTAAACCAGGGTTCAAACATGGGAAAGTGATGCGGTGCATCGTCAAACGTTTTTACGTTGGTGTAGATATTATGCTCCTTCATCACCTTCATAAAATCATCCCGACCGGCATGCATACGGGCCACGCTGCTGTTGATGAACAAGGTTGGCGGCGTGTGCTTGCTAACATGTGTGAGCGGAGACGCTTCTTGCCACAGCCCGGTATTCTCTTTCTTTGAATAACCAAACCAATATGTAGCGGCGGATGTCTTTTTACTGTCGTCGCCTTCACCTGATTCGGGGTGAACAAAAGAAAGCGTTCCATCCAGGTCAATTATCGCCTGCGCGGCAGAAGAAAAATCAGGATGACAAGTTTCTCCTTCAAACTTTTTGTTCCCATTTGTTGTACCAAGCAATGCAGCCAGTTGACCGCCGGCGGAGAATCCCATAACGGCAACTTGCGCCGTATCGATACCGTATGCTTTTGCCTGTTTGCGAATCCAGCGAAGCGCCGCTTTTAGATCATAGACAGCCGCCGGGTATAACGCTTCCGTTGACAACCTGTATTCAGGGGTGAAACAAACGTATCCCAGCCCAGCCAGTTTCTGCGCTAATGCATGGTGCTGCGTTCTGTTGCCGGAACGCCAGCCACCGCCATGAATGATGAGAATCGCTGTTTTCTTTGCTTTTGATTTAGCAGTTGGGTGAAATACATCAAGCTGCAGCTTTCTGTCGCCGACCTGGCAATAAGTAAGATTGTATTTCTCCTTGACGGCTGCAAGCTTCATCGGCTCAACCAATACGGCATTCGGGTGCAACTTGCGAATGCTTGCGGCTGCACTCCGGTTGCTGTACGAAGTATCTGCCATTCCCGTGACACCAACCATGGACTGCGCAGTGCTACGAAATTGAAGAAGCACCAAAACAAACGTTGCTATCAGTTGCGTAAGTTTCATCCTGGTTTGCTGAATATGATTTTATTTTTTCGCCGGCTTTACCACCCGCTCTGCCAATGCAACGCCGTTTTCTTTCAGCCCGGCCAGCACCAGTTGCGCCATTTTTCGTGCACCCAGTTCGCTGAAATGCGTATCATCAATCTTGCCCTCCGGGTAATTAGGATGTTCACCGGGTTGAAGATGATTGAACAAAAGTTTCGATGCATCCACACCTAATTGCTGTATTAAAGCCTGGCTTTTTACATCCAGGTCAATCAGCGGTACCTGCTGCTTTTGTGCAACCGAACGCACAATTGCCGCATACACATCGTGGGTTCCAATCACCTTTCCGGCTGCATCAAACTTTCTGCGGGCAGCAGGTGTAATCAATATGGGCAACGCTTTTTTTGCACGGGTTTCCGCAACATAGCGTTCGAGGTTGGCCGTGAATTGTTCCTTTGTGGTGTAGCTTTTTTTTGTTTCCACTTCGTCGTTGTGGCCAAACTGAATCAACACATAGTCGCCTTCTTTCAGTTGATCAACAACCGGCTGCCACAACCCTTCTTCCCGAAACGTACGGGTACTTCTGCCATTTTTTGCCCGGTTGTCAACAACCACCGTTGAATCGAAGAAGCCGGCGAAAGGCATGCCCCAACCTGTTTCGGGGTAAGCACTTTTTTCTTTGATGGATATAGTAGAATCACCAATCAGGTAAACCGTCGTTTTCTTCTGAACGGGCAATGCAAAAGCTGTCAGCATAAAAAGGACAAGGATAGAAAACAATTTGTTCATCAGCATTCACTTTAAAAATCATCGGTCATACTGCAAGCAATGCAGGCTTATACTTCGTTGCGTTTTGCTTTCGGAACAAGGTCCGTTAGCTCCGTAATTTTTACCGGTCGTTTTTGCTGAATGCTTTTTCTTGCCGCCACACCAATCAACACCGACATGGCACCATCTCTTGTGCCTGCCATGATGCTGTAGGGATTGTCGGAAGGGTTTCTGAATATTCGGTTTTGCATGCGCTGATCGCCACCGCCATGCCCACCGGCGTACTGCGGCACTTTGATGATCTCATGTTCTTTTTTGAAATTATCCATCACCATGATCTCGCGGTATTTATTCGGAATGGCATCTTTGTCCTGCGACATTTCCATCGCATGGCGCTGCTCCTGGTTCAATGCATTTTCATCCTGGTAAGGAATGTCCTGCCAGCTTTCCATCCGCCCGTTAAAACCGTTGAAGGCAATGCGCCAACCTTCGTACGGCGAATAAGTGGTGAGTGAATAGTTCACCGTAACACCGTTTGCATATTTAATCTGCGCCGACATCTTATCCCAGATGTCAATCTCTTCTCTCCACACACAGCCATCGCGGAAATAACCATCGTGATGTTCATTTTTTACATAGAGATTGTTCAGCCAATCGTTCTTTGTAACATCTGTATAAAACTTGCAATAATCTTTGTGCTGGCAGCCGCGGCATTTCACCCCACGGAACGAATTATTTTTGCCGTAATGCTCTAATTCGCCGTAGGCAGAAACTTCTACCGGCTCTGAGTTGAGCCACCAGTTAAGCAAATCAAAATGGTGCGTGGCTTTGTGCACCCACAGCGATCCGCCTTTAGCTGTAATGCCGTGCCAGCGACGGAAATAATCGGCGCCATGGTACACGTTCAGCATCCAGTTAAAATCAACCGATGTGATCTTGCCAATGCGGTTGGACGCCAACAGTTCTTTCATCTTCATCATGTGCGGCCCGTGCCGATAGTTAAAGGCCACCGTTACTTTTTTACCGGATGCTTTCTCCGCCTCTAAAATGCGCTTGCATTTGATCTCATCCGTCGTCATGGGTTTTTCAGTGATCACATCGGCACCCATCTGCAAAGCTTTTACAATAAATTCATCATGCGTTGAATCTACCGTTGTTACAATCACTATATCCGGCTTCGTCGTCTTCATCATCGCTTCGAAACTGGCAAACGTTGGGCACTGCACTTTCATCCGCGACTTCGCCCACTCCATTCGTCCGGGATTGTTGTCGCAAAGGCCAACAAACTCCACTACATCGCTGAAGTTTTTCACAATAGTTTCGCCCCAAAAGCCGGTACCTCTATGTCCGGTACCAACCATAGCAATTTTCTTTTTTGCGTTATTGCCGGCAAATGCGGTCAATGGTGATTGGGCAAGCGCCAGGCCTGCAGCAGCCAGCGAGGAGTGTTTAATGAAATGTCTGCGTTGCATATAAAAAGCGTTTAGTTGTTTTTGAGAATGCTGTTGATATAAATTTCAATGTTTGTGTAATAACTGTTTGCCGCTTTTGACGAAGCATCACTTGCATCAGACGGATTTAAACCATTCTTTGTCTCCCATTCGTCGGGCATACCATCGCCATCCGAATCTTTTAACGCTGGTAATGATTTGAGCACAGGCCATGCAATTGTTGTTTGTGCGTACGGTGTTCCATGCGGATAGCCACCCTGAACGTCAATGATTCGGCCGGTGCCGTTTTTTACGTCCCGCACAATGCGCTCATCCAATGTATCGCGTTTGAAACTGGCGCCGGCGTTTTTCAACACCAGTTCAAATGCCTGCTTTGCGTCCTGCGTGGCCACACCTTCTGCCGGAAAAGCCTGCGTTGCTTTTGCTTCCAACTTTTCCGCTTCGACGCCATCCTGCATGATCACACCTTTCCAGTTGTCGGCCGATACATCGGGTGAGCCGTCAATAAAATTACCGGTTACATAAAACTTTCCATAGGACAGTTTTGGTAGTTTTTTGTACGGATTTAGAAAACGGGCCTTTGCATTTTTATTGGTATTAGG
>DATKHJ010000126.1:0-5340 GCA_035510335.1 Flavisolibacter sp.
TCAATCTTCTTGGCCAACCCGTTTTTATATTGGTTCTCCAGAATTTGCTGCACCCGTTGTGTGTTGCGAATGGTTGAGTCCAGCACACCAATCTGCTGGCGTTGCACCAATACCTGGTAGTAAGCGGTTGCCACTTGCTCCAGCACCTGCTCTTCGGTTAATTGCTGACTGATGCGGTAGAATTCTCTTGCTGCTTTCGCGGCATCCAGCCCGGTAAAAACCGATTTATTAAAAAGGTTTTGCGATAACGAAACACCGGCGTTTGCATTCCATTTTTGTCCGAAGGCAACGAGGATGGTTTCGGCCGGATTGGGGTTAGGGCCAAAGATGTTTGGCAGGGCACTCTTTTGCAAGAGCGGGTTGTAAGTCAGTCCGCCTGTACCGCTGATTTGCGGCAACGCCTGGGAACGTACTTCGTCAATCTGGTATTCGCTGTTCTCCACATCCAGCTTTGCCTTGCGGGCATTCTGGTTGGCTTCCAGTGCATACTTCAGCGCATCTTTCAGGTTCAGCTGCACGGGCTCCTGCGCCTGCAGCACACCGGCCGCCAGCACAAAGAGCGGCAGCATCAGCCATCGCATCAGGCCTTTCATCTGGTTAGTTCGTTGATCTGTTTTCATTTCTGTTCTTTAAATATTTGCTGAGTAATTTTTTTCCTTTTTCTGTTGTGATGCCATGCAGGTAGAACATCGTTAACTCGTTCATCAGCTGGCTCACATTCATTCGCCGTCCGGGAAAACCCGAGGGATGTAAGGCGCTGCTTAACTGCTGAATGCGTACATCAGCAGTAAAAGCAACGTCTATGTCTTCACGGTACACATTCTCCTGTATGCCTCTTTCGAGGTTTTTCATAATTCCGGGTAATAAAAATTTTTGCTTGTGCTGTTCAAGCTTGGCCCATGCTTCCGGAAACGATTTTTCCAACTCAAAAAAGAAGGTCTGGTTTACCGAAGCCCAGGTGTCGAACGGCTCGTTTGCCTGCAGCAGCACTTCTTCAACGGCGTCTTTGGCATTGCACTGACAGTTGCTGAACAAGTTGTAATGACAGGCAATCATTTCATCCACAATACGGTTCACCAATTCATTCTTATCCGTAAAGAATTGATAGATGGTTTTCTTGGAAACACCAGCCAGCCTCGCCAGGTCATCCATGGAAACACTTTTCAATCCGTACGAGAAGAAAAGCTCCTTTGCCTTGTTCAAAATCAGTTCGCCCATGTCTCTGCTTTTAATCCCTGATAAAATAGCTGAATCACTTCCTGCTGCTTGGCCAATACTTCGCGAAAGGCTTCTTCATCGGGCAATGCGCCCCTGTCTTTTACGCAGCGGGAAAATGCATAGAGGGTTTCCAACAGCAATTCGCCTGTTTTCTTCGCGTCCAGCGATTTTAATTCGCCGGTGGCCACGCCTTTTTCAAACAACTGGATCAGCAAACCCAGTTCTTTCTCTGCCAGTGTTTTGCGCCAGCTTTGGTAAGAATTGTGTCGTGCCAGTTCCAGGTGGTCGGCCTGCACGGCCAGCATAAAATATTTCTCGAAAAAAGAGCCTTTTACTTCTGTGAGCTTTTGCAAGGCAGCCTTCACAGAAGTCGCTGCTTCCATTTGGGGTTTCAGGAGGTTGATGTAATCCAATGTTAGTTTTTCCACGACGGCATTGACCAGGCTTTGCTTATCGGGAAAGTAGTACGAGAGAACTTGCTTGGTAAGGGCTAAGTCATCAGCTACTTCCGTCAAAGTGGTCTTGGCAATCCCGAAATGCGAAAACCGCCGCAAGGCTGCTTCCACAATCTGATCCTGTTTCACGTTGCTTTCCACTTTCATGTTGACTTTTTGACTATCTGACTTTTTTGATTTAAAAGTCAAAAGTAAGACAAAAAAATAAAGCCTACAATTTTTCAATTGTTAAGCCATTGAAAAAAATGGTAGTGAACTCCAGTTCTCTCTTCAGAATGGATTGAAACTGCTTTTTATCAGGAAAAAAATTGGGGCTGTTTAGAATGAACGAAGCCCGGAAACCTTCCAGAAAATCAAACAACAGCTCGGCTGTTTTTTTGGCCTCCTTTATTTTAAACAGGCCCGACTGCACGCCTTTGTCAATAATGTTGGTCAACCGCTCCAATTCGCGTTTGCGCAATTGTACAAAAAGTGGCTGCAGTTCCTGCGGCATGGTGAGCGGCGTAAAGGTTTTGAGGTATTCGAGAATGTTATGGTACTTAATGATGAACTCGGTACGACGCTCCATGAAATAAGAAACCGCTTTGAACGGATCTTTTTCTGCCGCCAGGTTTCGTTCGTCTTCGGCAGCGCCTGCTTCGGTAATGGTTTGCAGCACGGCAGCATACAGGTTCAGCTTGTCGGGGAAATAATAATAAAGCGAAGCCTTGGAGAAAGAAAGGTCCGTAGCAATTTCCGTCATGGTAGTTTTGGCTACGCCGAAATGGGCAAATCGTTTGAGTGCTGCGTCAATAATTGCTGCCTGCTTTTGATCCTGCGCCATAAAGGCAAAGAAAAGTGTTTTTGGCTAACGATTGTTAGAAGCATCTTACCCAAAGCGCGGAACTATTTTTCCGCTGCCCTTTTAAACACCATGGCTTTCTTTCCCTGCTGCATTTTCATTTCCATTTGCCCTTCGCTGTTTTTTGAAAACACCACTTCGCTGTCAACCGCTTTTACATAGAACTGCGTTTCGCTTTCGGGTAAAAGAAGAAAAGGCGCTTGTTGCTCCAATCGACCTTTCAGTTTGTCATCTTCCACAAATACGTGAATAGTCGGCCCGTTCTCTAGTTGATACCTCCCCGCATAACGTTGCAATTGAGACGTCGGGAGACTGATAAACTTCCGCAGTTTCGGCATTTCGTAAGGCTCGTTAAAAACAATAGCCGCCAAGGCTTTTGAAATCTGTGGCCCTTTGGATTCGAAATAATTGGAAAGAAAAACGATGCAAACATCCTGCTCCGGGAAGCGAACAAGATTGGCTAGGTAGCCGTCGATGGAACCTGCATGACTAATGCTTAACCTGCCCAATGTTGAATCCACTTCCCAACCCAAGGCATAATTGTTCTTACGCGGCGTAAACAGTTGTTGTTTGGAAGCGTTGTTTAAAAGCTTGTTCCCGTACAGTGCCCGGTCTAATTGGTAAAGATCTCTTGCCGTGCTGTACATGGAACCGGCGCCTGACATAACCGACATATCGTTGAAACGGGCCAGGGCATAATCAGCTTCCGGCGTAGCCTGGTAACCGGTTGCTTTTTGCTTTGATGCCCGGTTGTTTTCATCCAGCCCGGTTTGCTGCAGGTTGAGTGGCTTGATAATGTATTGTTGCAGAAGGTTTGTAAACGACTTACCGGTTGCCAGTTCGGCAATATAACTTAAGAGGATGTAGTTGGAATTGCTGTATTCGTATTTGTCTCCCGGCGAAAACCGCAAGGGCTCATTCTTAAAACGTGAAACTGTTAACGGCAACGTAGCTGGTTCGCCAATCCACTTGTCGTAATACTCTTTCATACCACTCAGGCTTTTAATGCCCGAGGTGTGCGAAAGCAAATTCTCCAGCAAAATGCTGTCGCCTTTTGGATAATCGGCGATGTATTTTTTTACAGGGTCTTTAATTGTCAACAGGCCTTCTTCCTGCAACTTCATAACAACGATAGCCGTGAACGATTTTGAAACAGAGCCAATGCGAAATTCGGTTTGCGGTCCATTCATTTGGTGCGTTGTGCGGTTGGCTTCGCCGTACCCTTTTTCAAAAATAATCTTGCCGCCCTTGGCAATGAGCACTGTTCCCTGGAACTTGTCCATCTTCTGGTAAGCGGTTAACAGGGCATCAGCTTTGGCAGCAACATCCTGCGAAAAAGCAGCAACGGAGAAAAGAAGAGCAGTTAGTAATGGCAGAACAAATTTCGCAATCATGCCGCCTTTGACGCGGAAAGGGAAAAGCGGGTTACAGGGCCATAATGTTTCTTGAAAAAGAGAAGCCACCCGGAAGGTGGCTTCAACTGCATTGTTTCATCTTAAGCAGATTATTCCTCGGCACTGTTCTTTAATTTCATTAGTAAAGTATAAGCTTTGCCCGTTACCAGTTTTTTTCCATCCAGCGCTGTTTTAATGGCGGTGTAGCCGTCTTTCGATTCGCCGGTTTCTACCGCTAGCATGGTAAACTTATTACCCGCCTCTGCTACAAAAACATAGTTCTGGTTTTCCCAGCGCACAATGGCATCATCAGGCAAGGCCGTTAATAAGGCATCGCCTAGTTCCACTTCCGCATTCATAAACATGCCCGGCACCAGTTTGCTGTCGGCTGTTTCAAAATGGCAATGCACTTCACTGGCCCTTTCATCATCTACATGCCGGTTAATGAGAGACACCTTGGCCACGTATTTTGTTACCGGGTTGCTGTTGGTGTAGCAAAGCACCCGCTGCCCTACTGCCAGCGCCGTTACATCGTTTTCAAAAACAGTAAGGCTTAAATGTTTGTTAGATGCGTTGACAATTTCAAACAACCGGTCGGTTGGATTGACATACTGCCCCGGGTTGACACTCACCTTGCTGACATAACCGGAAATAGGCGCTACCACCGCAACGCTGCGGGTTATGCTACCGGCACTGAGTGCAAACGGGTTGATGCCAATAAGGCGCAGCTTTTCTTCCAGCGCTTTTACAATAGCCCGCTGACTTTGGTACTCGCTGCTCACCTGCTGGTACACTTTGTCGCTAACGGCTTTCGACTCGTTGAGTTCTTTCTGCCGTTTTACATCCTGCTCCAAAAACTGGAGACGGCTGCGGCCTACCAGGTAATCCTGTTGCAATTGTATATACTGCTGGTCTTCTACCCTGGCCAACACCTGCCCTTTTTTAACGGCCGTGCCGGGCATTAACGCCATTTGCTTCAGGTAACCACCCAGCGGCACCGTTACCACTACGCTGTTTTGCGGTGGCACTTCAATAACGCCTTTCAGCTTCAGCGTTCGGTGAACGGGCCGCTGCTCGGCAGCGCCAACCGTAATGCCTGCATTCTTTATTTGCTCCGGTGTTAACACCACTTCAGTTTCGTTAACCGTCGCTTCAGTGGCGTCTTCTTTTGCTTCGGGTTTTGCGTTTGTACAGGCAATGAAAAAAAGGCCTGTAAGAAATATGATGATTCTGTTTTTCATTGTTGCTTATTTGTTGTTGGTGGCAGTTAATTTTTCAATCTGGAAAGCGGCTTCGTTGTGCTGCTGCACAAGCTGGTAGTAGTCGCTGCGAACACTGATGGCATTGTTGACGATGATTACCCAATCGAGGTAGGCAATCTCTCCCGCCTGCAGCCTTTTGGAAACAGCGTTGATCATGGTTTCCGCATTGG
>DATKHJ010000127.1:0-3468 GCA_035510335.1 Flavisolibacter sp.
CAGTACAGCCGCATCGCCCAACTACCTGTTTGCCACAGAGGGCACGTTTAAAATTGTGCTGACAGTAAAGACGGTGGTTGGAAGTCCTTGCGCCAGCAATATTACCCGAACGGCTACTTCCGTCATTAAGGTAGCGAAGGAAGGTCCCGGCGCCGGTAATGTGCCGAAACCCAACCTGTTTTCGGCCAATGCGTTGGGTACTTATATTTCTGCGTATGCCATGGATAAAAACGGGCAGATTCTTTCCGGTCCTTATGATCATTTTGATCCCTTCCCTGCCGACAATGCTGTAACAGCTGCACTGGCAATGGACGATAAAGGCAACTTTTTTTACCTGCCCACCTTTATGAACGGTCCTAACCCGCTAACGGCAACAACGGTGGCCAAGCAAGGCGTGGTAGAAGTATGGGCGGTGGAGAAAGCGGCCAATAAACCGCCGGTGGTAATCGCCAGCTTTGATATGAACGGCGCCAGCACCGCCGAGTTAGGGCTCTTTCGCATGGGGCTCGACCAAAACGAAAACGCCTGGATACTGGCCGGCGATGGTACAAGAATGTACGCTGCCAGGTTTAAAACCAGAGGCTCAAGGTTGGTGAACACTTCCGATGTTACCATTTTCCCCGTACCGTTCGAAAGCGGCTCTGCTGCCGATTTTCAGTCCGGCGACCTGGCCTTCGACAACAACGGCAACATGTATGTGCTGGCAGGCAGTGCATCCGGTGTTCATATCTACACCATGCCAACCAACAGCGCTACACCATCGCTTGCAAAAAAATGGCGGGTAACAAATGCCTCGGGCAGCAACTTCGGCTTATCGGTAACGGGTACTGTTTTCGATGGTGATGGCAACATGTTTTTCTCGGCGCTCGATGGCATTTATTACATTAACCAAAGTGCGGTAAACCCGGCCACGGGTGTTGCGGTTGTACAAAAGGTGAGTGAGAATTTTGGTTTGATGGACTTGGCTACCAGCCAGTTTCCGGCTGCTTGGACACCGCCTTTTGATGCCGTACCGCTGCCAGTAAAACTGCTGCAGTTTTCGGGTGTAGCTGCTGCTGACAAAGTGAACTTAACATGGAACGTTGCCGCCAACGAAAAAGGAAGTCATTTTGAACTGGAAAAAAGTACCGACGGCAAAAACTTTAAAACCGTGGGACTTGTTTTCACTTCGGAAAAAGAAGGCACAGATGCCTACAGCTTTACGGATGTTACAGCGGTTGCAGGCAAGGTATATTACCGCCTGAAGATGGTGAGCAAAAGCGGTGCGGTGGCCTATTCAAATGTGGTGTTCTTTGGCGGACAGGCAGTTCAGGCATCAACGCTAACATTGCTTCAAAACCCGGTGAGCAATGCGGTAAGCTTTCAATATACCGCAACCGAAAGTGCTACCGCGGAAGTGGCAATCTACACTTACACTGGTATAAAAATCTTTGCACAAAAACAGCGCTTGCAAAAAGGCACCAATGGCGTATTGCTTCCGTTGAGCAACGTAGCGGGCAAAGGCGCTTATTTCCTTGAGGTAACCGAAGGCGCTAACCGCAAGGCGGTGAAGTTTATCAAACAGTAATCATTTTTCAAATGTGAGGAAAACCGGGCTTGCAAAGGCCCGGTTTTCTAGTTTTATAGGTGAGAAAATGAAACTCTGGTGGGTGCATTTTTCTGTCATCGTTTACCGAACGGTAACAATGTTGCGCCTTTGGTTTTTATCAGTTGGTTGTAAAACAAAAAGTTAGCGGCCCGCAGGGGCCGATTAAAACCGTTGGGTAAACGGAAGTGGCAATGGCCTGGTGGCGCCACTTACTTTGCCTCTTCTAAAACCAAACAAATGAACAACACAACAACCCTCCAACCAACAACTGGCAATCCTAACAAAGCATTGTGGGAAAAAGGTGATTTCACTCGCCTTGCCGAAACCATGCGTCAAAGTGGAGAAGCCCTGGTGGCAAAACTGGGTATTACGAAAGGCATGAAACTGCTTGACCTGGGTTGCGGCGACGGAACCACCGCCCTTCCCGCAGCCAAATTAGGTGCCGATGTTCTGGGCGTTGACATTGCCCGCAACCTGGTAGAAGCCGGCAACAAACGCATACAGAAAGAAGGCCTTACCAACTGTAAAATACAGGAAGGTGATGCCACGAATTTGCAGGACCTGGAAGACGACGGTTTCGATATGGTGGTGACCATCTTTGGTGCCATGTTTGCGCCCAGGCCGTTTGATGTAGCCAAGGAAATGGTTCGGGTGACAAAGCCGGGCGGAAAAATTGTCATGGGCAACTGGATACCGGGAGATCCAACGCTGGTGGCGCAAATTCTGAAGATCAGTTCTGCCTACACGCCACCACCGCCGGAAGGTTTTATCAGCCCGATGCTGTGGGGAGTGGAAAGCAATGTGATTGAGCGTTTTGAAGCGGCCGGTATTCCGAAAGAAAACATTTCTTTTTCAAGGGAAACGTTTATGTTCAATGCACCTTTTTCACCGGCAGAATTTGTGAGCCGTTTTAAAAATTTTTACGGCCCTACCATGAATGCTTTTGAAGCAGCTGAAAAGAACGGCAAGGCGGCGCAACTGCAAAAAGAACTGGAAGCCTTATTTGCCAGCCAGAACAGGAGCGGTGATGAAAAGACGACTTCAATTCCTGCTACGTATTTGCAGGTGACGGTGAGGTGTTGAGGGACAATTCGAAAGGCTGCAAAATGTGCAAAATTGAATGCATCAATTTCAATACCGAGATGTTAATCATCCTCTTCTTCAAGCCATTTTGATCGTCCATATTTAGACGTCATCTCTTTGAAATATTTTGAGTTTTTATAGTGTCATTTTTCTTCCTGAATCAGGTTTAATGCCTCGTCTTTTTTATCCCAATTTTCGAAGCATTTTAAATGAAATCCACAATCAAAATATTTATAAAGGAAATGGTTCTGGTTGGAGATTGCAGGCAGTGCCGTAATCTCTTCGTCAGTCTCGAGGACTTGATCACATAAGGCACATTTTGTTTGACCCAGGAAGATCAATGCCATTGCAGAAATTCGAGTATTGTTTACAACGAGTATTTGCAGAATTTATTTCATCAAACATAACTCGTTAGCCAACAAAAAACGGAGCAATTCAATTGCTCCGTTTTTCTATTTACCAGAAAACCTTCAATCTCTTAATAAGCCCACTTCACCAGCGTAGCACCCCAGGTAAATCCACCGCCAAAGGCTGCCAGTACAATGTTGTCGCCCTTGTTTAGGTCGTGGCGCCACTCCCACAGGCAAAGCGGAATGGTTGCCGCCGTGGTATTGCCGTATTTGTGAATGTTCAGCATTACTTTCTCCGGCGCAAGACCCATGCGGTTGGCCGTGGCGTCAATAATGCGTTTGTTGGCCTGGTGCGGAACCAGCCAGGCAATATCGTCGCCGGTTAAATTGTTTCTTTCCAGCAACTCAGCGCTTACATCGGCCATGCCTTTTACGGCTGCTTTAAAC
>DATKHJ010000128.1:0-4731 GCA_035510335.1 Flavisolibacter sp.
TTTTGGCTTTGTCATTGTTGGCATAAATGGCAACAATATCGCCGGGCCGGCGCGGACCAATTTCGTAATTCAGTTTTACGCCGCTTATTTTTTCAAATGCTTTAATGGCTTCCAACACCGTTACGCCATTGCCCGTTCCAAGGTTAAACACTTCGCAGCCACTGGCGTTTCTTGCTTCTTCCAGGTATTTTATGGATAGTGTGTGCGCATGCGCAATGTCGCAAACATGAATGTAATCTCTTACGCAGCTACCATCGCGGGTTGGATAGTCGGCCCCGTGCACCAGCATGGTAGGAAGCTTGCCAATAGCCGTTTGGGTAATGGCCGGCACCAGGTTTTGCGGACGGCCAATGGGCAACTCGCCAATCAAAGTAGAAGGATGTGCGCCTACCGGGTTAAAGTAGCGCAGCAAAATGGTTTGTGTACCCGATGCTTTCTGAAACTCACCCAGGATTTGCTCACCCATTTGCTTGGTATAACCGTAAGGAGAAGCCGCCGGCTTGGGCGGCGTTTCCTCTGTTACCATGGTTTCATCGGGATTGCCATACACGGTGCATGAAGAAGAGAAAACAAACCAGGGAACGTTAAACTCCTGCACGCATTTCAGCAGGTTAATCAGCGACACAAGGTTGTTTTCAAAATACATCAACGGCTTTTCCACCGACTCGCCAACGGCTTTGTAGGCAGCAAAATGAATAATGCCTTTGATGTCGGGGTTCTCCTGGAAAATGGCGTAGGTATCATCAAAATTGCACAGGTCAACTTTGTAATTTTTTACCGGTTTACCGGTGATTTTTTCTATGCCTTTTAAAACACCGGGATTGCTGCGGGAGTTGTTGTCAACGCTAATCACGTCGTAACCGTTTTCCACCAAATCAACCACGGTGTGCGAACCTATATAACCAGTACCGCCTGTTACCAGGATTTTTGTCATGGGTAAAAATTGAACCGCAAAACTCGGGAAATATCAGTTAAAAGAACAATCGGGTAAGATGGAAAATTCCAACGGCCAGCAAAGCGCTGATGGGAATGGTAAGAATCCAGGCCCACAACAGGTTGATGGTAACACCCCAACGTACGGCTGACAAGCGTTTGGTAGCGCCTACACCCATAATGGCGCCGGTAATGGTATGCGTGGTGCTCACCGGAATTTTTAATGCTTCAGTTACAAACAGCGTGATAGCGCCGGCTGTTTCCGCAGCTACGCCTTCAAACGGCGTTACCTTGGTAATACGGGTTCCCATGGTTTTTACAATCTTCCAGCCACCGCTCATGGTACCTAAACCAATAGCAGTATAGCAAGCCAGTGGTACCCAGGCAGGCATGTGCTCCATGCTGTAGGTTGCCGGGTCATGGGCAATCAGTGCCGCCATAATAATTCCCATTACTTTTTGCGCATCGTTACCACCGTGGCCAATGCTGAAGGCTGCGGAGGAAACCAGTTGCAGTCGTTTAAACCACACGTTGGATCGGTGTGCATTAAGTGTGTTGAGCCAGAAAGTGAAAGCGGCCATTACAAGAATAATGAATCCCAGCAACAGCCATTTAAAGTTCTCCCCAAAGAAAACCACCTGGCTGAAACGGGAACTATAATTGGTGATGTAAGGCGAAGTTTGGCTCACCGTATCGCCTTTGCGAAGTACGGTGTAAGAAAACGTTTTGTCCTTGCCGGTGTTTTTCAATACTTCGTCGAGCACATTCTTATCAGTTACTACCTGGTTGTTTGCGGTAAGCAGTATGTCGCCATCTTTAAAACCCATGCGTTGCGCAGGCGAACTGGTAGAAACATCGGCAATGTGCATTTGTCCATTTTCTGTTGTGGACTTAATGCCTGAAATATCGGCCCGGTTGGTTTTGATGGTAGAATAAAGAAACAGCAAAATGCCGCCGACAAACAAGAGAGAAACAATCCGTGGTAAAATGTCTTTGCGGAAAGAAAACAGAAACCACAGCGAAATTATAAAGGCCATGGCCATCCCTACCAGCGGCGCCAGGAAAATAAAAGAGGCTGTGCGAAGAATCACATCGGAGTTTACCACGCTAAACCCTCCGGCTGCAATACCGGCACCGGCAAAACCGCCAATGAGGGTATGAGAGGAGGACGAAGGAATACCAAACCACCAGGTCAGTAGGTTCCAGGCAATGGCGGCAATCAATCCCGAGAACACCACAATCAGCATGGTGTTTTTTGCTAGTTCGTCTGAGTGAACAGTTTTCGAAACAGTATCGGCAACACCGTGATCTTTAAAAATAAAAAATGCGGCAAAGTTGAAAATAGCCGCCCACACAACTGCCTGGAACGGCGTAAGTACCTTGGTAGAAACAATGGTGGCAATGGAGTTGGCTGCGTCGTGAAAGCCATTGATATAATCGAAAATCAAGGCCAGCGCTATAATGACAATAATGAAGGTCATAGAGAAATTTGAAAATTAGCAAATGAGAAAATATGAAAATGAGGGCCGTTCATAGTGGTTGGCTGCAAGTCATTTTCACATTTTCAGATTGTTGCATTTTCACATTGGTTATGCGTATTTTACAATAATAGATTCAATTACATTGGCAGCATCCTCGCATTTGTCGGTTGCTGTTTCCAATACCTGGTAAATCTCTCTTTTCTTGATCACTTCCTTGGCATCGGGTTCGGTGGCAAACAGGCGTTCAATACTCATGTCGAAGATATCATCCGCTTCGTTTTCGAGGCTGTTGATCTTCACCAGCGAATCGGTAATCACCCGCATGTTTTTCATGTTGCGCAGCTCACCTACCGCTTTTCTTACCTCGTTGGTGCTTTGCACGACAATCTCGGCCAGTTTGTGAAGGCCTATATCATTGTTAGGGTTAACGCGGTAGAAGTTGATTTTTTTGGCAGAAGCAAAAACAAAGTCGGCAACGTCGTCCAAGGCCGAGGCCAGGTAGTGAATGTCTTCGCGGTCAAAAGGGGTGATAAAGTTGCGGCCAAGCTCGGTAAACAGGCTGTGCGTTAGTTCGTCATTGGCATGTTCAACATCTTCCATTTTCGAGATCAGGCTTTGGCGTTTGTCGAAATCGGGCTCCTGCACCACCTGAAAAAGAAGGGCTCCCATTTGTTTTACATTATCGGCACTCTTTTCAAAAAGCTCATAAAAGATCTTGTTCTTAGGGGCCAGAAACTTTGCGAAGATGTTCATGTTATTGACTTTAAATGATGGGCGAAATTATAGCCTTCTCGGCAGAGCCGGTTTCGTAACAAAAAATTAATGATAACTTAATAATGCTGCTGCTTTTCTTCCTTGCTTTGCATCCTCAAGTCCTTCATATTATATGCCAAGTAAATGTTTTGCTGTTTTTGGAGTAGTTGTGTTGTTTTTTTGCTGGCCGCAGACGGCAGAAGCGCAGCGCTTTTTGTCCGATTATGATTCGACGCTTTTCATTCGGGATACCGTGGTAAAAACAGTGCGCCGCTTTGAAAACCTGCACTTTAGCGGTTATATGCAGCCGCAGTTCCAGGCAGCGCAGAGCAAAGGCATCGAATCTTTTGATGGCGGCGACTTTGGCAAGCGTGCCGGCAACCGCTTTATGCTGCGCCGTGCCCGGGTAAAGATGGATTACATCCTTCCCAACAAGGAAGATAATTTTCCCCAGGCTTTGTTCACCTTCCAGTTTGAAGCAACCGAACGCGACGTGAATGTGCGGGACGTGTTTCTGCGCCTGTATGAATCAAAAGGACAAAATCTTTCATTAACAACCGGCTTGTTTGCCCGTCCGTTCGGTTACGAGGTCAACCTTTCTTCGTCTTACCGCGAAACGCCGGAACGTGGCCGCATGTCGCAAACCCTGATGCCATCTGAACGTGACCTGGGCGCCATGGTAAGCTATGAGCCAAGAAAACGAACAGCCAAGCTTCGCGGTCTTAAACTCGACGTTGGCTTGTTTAACGGGCAGGGAAAATCCGGTCCGGCGGAATTTGATAGTTATAAAGACCTGATTTCCCGCCTGACCATCAAGCCAATTGAATTTTCGCGGTTTTGGTCGGTAAGCGGCGGCCTTTCGTTTTTAAACGGTGGCTGGCGACAAGAAACAAAATACCGTTACGAAACAAAAAACATGGGCGGCAATACCTTGTTTGTGGTCGATTCCAGCCTTTCCAATATTGGTGCAAAGGCAACCCGGCGCTATTTTGGGGCCGATGCACAACTTGTTTTAAAACATAGTTGGGGAAAAACAGAATGGCGTGCCGAATACTGGCGGGGAACGCAGCCGGGCACCGACTCTACAACAGTAAACCCGGGCACCTTGCCTGAAGGTCCAACCTACATCCGGCAGTTTGACGGGGCGTTCTTTTACTTTCTGCAAAACATCATCAACGAAAAATGGGAGCTGATGGTGAAGTATGATTGGTACGATCCGAATACTGATGTGGACGCCGACCAGATTGGAGAAGCCGGTTCTAACCTTACGCAAGCGGATATTAAATACAGCACGCTGGGAACCGGTTTAACCTATTCCTTCAACGAGAATTTAAAAGCCTTAGGGTATTATAGCTTTGTAACAAACGAGAAAACCGCGTTGGATGGCTTTCGCGAAGATTTGCCCGACAATGTATTTACCCTGCGGATACAGATGCGCTTTTGATGGCTACAATTTGGTAACAATTCCTTCATTGCTAAGATGAAGATTAAAAGCAAAGGTGTTTTACTTTTAATCTGTTCAGCAGTTTTCTAAAATTAAGACAGGACGGCTCTCTATTCATAG
>DATKHJ010000129.1:0-3395 GCA_035510335.1 Flavisolibacter sp.
GTTTTATTCCCTGGTTTGTAGAAAGCACCCGCATCAAAAACGAAGAGGAAGTTTACCTTAAGATTGAAGGCATTTCTACCAAAGAGCAGGCAACCAAACTGGCGCAAAAACAGGTGTGGCTGCCCGAAGCCGATTTTAAAAAGTTCTCTGCCAAGTCCTCTCCTATCAACCTCCTAGGCTTTCACATTGTTGAAAACGAAGTAGTGCTGGGAAAGATTGAAGAGGTGATTGAGCAACCGCACCAGCTTCTTTGCCGCATTGACCTGGACGGGAAAGAGGCTTACATTCCGCTGCACGAAGAAACCATTCTTAAAATAGACAAGAAGAAAGCGCAGGTGATTGTTGATCTGCCGGAAGGCTTGCTGGATATCTATCGTTGAGCCAACGTGCCTTGATTGTGGAAAACAATGAACTGTCTATAAGGAGATTTTTTCTTTTCACAACATAAGCATTCGCCAAACAAAATTGCCAATTGCAGCACTGAACCTTATTACCTTAGTAAAAAGTTCATTCTAATTGCAGACAACCTTATTACTTTATTGAAATACCAATCGCAATAAGGTAATAAGGTTAATTGATTTGTATAAGTCTTGCGAGTTACTGAGGTAATAAGGTAGCGCAGCGGCAGACCGTAAGCATACAGGAGTTTCAGCAGCGAAAGACGGCAAGCAACCAGCAGTGCTTATCATCTTACACAAGAACCCACTTAAGAAGCCGTAAACAACACCGGAAATTTATCGGTAGCAATGCCGGTTTCTTTCAACACGTTTCTTGCCTGTACCATGTGGCGCTGCTCATGCGCAATTAAAAACCGGAACGTATCACCAAGCCGAAGCCTTACCAGTTTTGAAATGGAAATGGGGATGCGAATTTTCTCCAGGTCTTTGCCGGCCGCCAGCTCCAGCAGTTGCAGCAGTTTGTCTTGCCCGGCTATAAATTCCTTCAGCACCGTTTCTACATTCAGGCTGTTGGGAAACGCCATTTTCTTTTGCGTCTTTATTTTGTTTTTCACTTCGTACACATTGGCGGGCTTCATCATCTTTGTGAACTTTTCGCCCCAATAACCCGAGGTAAACCAGGCGTTGGTATCGTGAGAGGTGACCGACAACTCCTTCTCCATGGCCGGCAGGTAGTAGCGGTTATAGGCATTCAGGTGTTCCAGTACCTGCACTACGCTCCAGCGGCCGGGATCGGGAGAATAGGCAAGCTTTGTCCGCTCGCTGGCCGCAAAAAATTCGGCTGCTTCCCTGATGCGCTTTACATCTTCCGTAAGACTATTCAGCAGACCGGCTGTTTTAAATTTTGCCATACCGTTGTTTTTACAAAGCTAACATCCTTTCAAATCAGGGGCCGCACACGGCCAAACGGCACCGGTTTGATGAAGGTGGTATGCAGTTTTGATATTTTCGCACAAGACAAATGGAGACCAAGTTTTTTCAACGGCTACAGCGGGGCACACGAACGAAGAATTTCAGTTCGCAAAACCTGGTAAAGGTCATCAAAGGCGGTGCTCCTTTTTTTGCTGCGGTGAAAGAACTCATACAGAAGACAGAACACACCATTCACCTTCAAACCTATATTTTTCATAACGACAAAACGGGAAAGGCAATTGCCGATGAACTGAAAGCAGCCGCCGGCCGCGGCGTGTCGGTTTACCTGATGGCCGATGGTTATGCCTCGCGGTCATTGCCTAAAGAGTTTGTCAAAAGTCTGGAAGATGCCGGCATTCACTTCCGGTTTTTTGAACCGGTCTTTCGCAGCAAGCATTTTTATTTTGGCAGAAGACTTCACCACAAGGTGATGGTGTTCGACAACAAATACGGGCTTGTGAGCGGCAGCAATATTGCCGACCGTTACAACGATCTTCCCAACCAGCCGGCCTGGTACGATATGGCGCTGCTGGTAGAAGGCGATGCGACACTGGAACTTTACGACATCTGCCTGAAGATTTGGGAGCGGGACACCACCAAACGCAATGTGCTGCGCAAAAAGCTGGTGGATCTTTTTAACTACATCAGCAAAGAAGATGCGGTTGGCGTACGGGTATTGCAGAACGACTGGGTGCGCCGCAAACTGGAGATTTATTTTGGCTATCACAAGCTGTTTAAGGAGTCGAAGAAAAACATCACCATTGTGTGCAGCTATTTTTTGCCGGGCATTTCGCTGCGCAACCGCTTAAGCAAGGCGGTGAAACGCGGCGTGGATGTAAAGGTGGTGCTCTCTAATGTGTCGGATGTTTCGTTTACCAAACATGCCGAACGTTACCTGTATAACTGGATGTTTCGCAACGGCATTAAAGTGTATGAATACCTGCCTTCCGTACTGCATGCAAAATACGCGGTGGTAGATGATGACCTGGTGAGCCTGGGCTCGTACAACATCAATGACCTTAGCGCACAGGCCAGCGTTGAACTGAACCTGCTGGTAAAGGATGAAACCATTGCACAGGAACTGAAAAAAGAAGTGGATGATGTGATTAACAACCACTGTCTTAAAATCAATCCTGCCGATTATACGTTCAAGCTTTATTCATTCAAACAGCTATGGCGGTTTCTTTGTTTTCATGCCCTGCGCATGACGCTGGCCTTGGGGACGTTTTATTTTAAGCAGGAGGAGTAGGGCGGCCCCCTCAATCCCCCAAGGGGGAAGTGGCGGGGCACTGAGGCCAGCTTAAGGAAGTAGCTTTTCTATTTCAGTTTGTCTTTAAACCAGTTCGGATTTCACGCAAAGGCGCGGCGGCGCAACGAAAGTCCTATCTGCGCAAACTCCGTTTCTCTTCTTCTCCGCAGTAAAAACAAAAGACCCAATCAAAGAATCATTGAGTCTAAAATGTATCGTGTAAAAGCAAGGGTCTGTGCTTTGAAGGCCCCTCCACCGGAGGGGTTTAGGGAGGCTTTACTTCCCCCTTGGGGGATCGAGGGGGCTTCCGAACATTCTCCGGAAAAATGCCTTAGCGGTCTGGCTGTTCCAGTGCATAAAGCGGCCGCGCTGCACCACCAGGTCGTTCTCTTTTGGATAGGTGAGATAGTAGTGAAACGAGAACTTCTCCTTTGGATTATACCACCCCACTACCTGCCCGAAACGCAATACATTCAGGATGGTCGTGTCGCCCCATTTTTCAATGGTATAATAGCCCTGCGCAAACTTCTTCAGCAGCTGCAGGTCTTTTTGGTTGCTGATGGTATCTGCCCGCTGGTCGTTGCGGGGGAAGTAGGTGAACTGCACCGGTCCTTTGTCAAACACAGAACGATAGGCTGTATAATAACCGCCGCTGTCTTTTGCCGCCACAAACCAAAGCAGGGAATTGAAAGGTGAAGGTGTGGTAAAAAATTCTGTGGGACCGGGCCGCACCGCCAGGCTTTTTTCCACCGCACGGTTTACTACCTGCTTGTTGA
>DATKHJ010000130.1:0-15907 GCA_035510335.1 Flavisolibacter sp.
GCCATAACAGGCAGCTTTTGTTTTAATTCCTCTTTTAATTATTAAACTTTCGGCGCAGCAGCCAAAATCTCTTCCGACACGCCTGCTGCGTATTTAGCAAAGTTCTTGACAAACAAACCAGCCAGGTAAGCCGCTTTTTCGTCATACGCTGCTTTGTCGGCCCAGGTGCTTCTTGGTGTTAATACTTCTGTTGGTACACCCGGCACTTCTTTTGGAATGGCTACGCCAAATACAGGATCAGCAACGGTTTCAACATTGTCCAGTTTTCCTTCCAATGCGGCGGTGATCATGGCTCTTGTGTAAGAAAGCTTCATGCGGTTTCCTACACCATATGGACCACCAGTCCAACCGGTATTGATCAACCAAACGTTCACGTTGGCGTCTTCCATTTTCTTGCCTAACATCTCGGCATATTTACCCGGATGCAGTGGCAGAAATGGTGCACCAAAACAAGCACTGAACGTTGGCTTAGGCTCTGTAACGCCAGCTTCCGTTCCGGCAACTTTTGCCGTGTAGCCAGAGATGAACTGGTACATAGCCTGCCCTTTGGTTAGTTTGGAAATTGGCGGCAAAACACCGTAAGCATCGCAGGTCAGGAAGAAAATATTCTTGGGTACACCACCAACCGATGGCTCCTGTGCATTGGAAATAAAATGTAGCGGGTAAGAAACACGTGTGTTCTCAGTTATCGACGCATCGTCAAAATTAATTTGAGTGGTGCCGGGGAAGAAGCCAACGTTTTCTACAATGGCACCCGGACGGATGGCATTGAAGATTTCCGGTTCTTTTTCTTCTGAAAGGTTAATCAGCTTTGCATAACAACCGCCTTCAAAGTTGAAAACATTGTCATCGGTCCAGCCGTGTTCGTCATCACCAATCAACTTACGTGAGGGATCGGCACTCAAGGTTGTTTTTCCGGTTCCGCTCAGGCCGAAGAAGATAGCCGTATCACCGTCTTCGCCCATGTTGGCGCTGCAGTGCATGCTCAGCACATTCTTCTCGTGTGGAAGAATGTAATTAAGAATGGTAAAAATCCCTTTTTTGGTTTCGCCGGTGTAACCACTGCCGGCAATTAAAATGGTTTTGTGTTTGAACGATACAACAGCGGCATTATGCTGGCGGGTGCCGCATTCTTTGGGATCGAGTTTTAAGTCCGGTGCGGAAAGAACATGCCACTCGGGTTTAAAATCTTCCAGCTCTTCTTCGGTCGGACGAAGAAACATGTTGTACGCAAACAAATTGGTCCATGGCTTTTCTGTTACCACCCGGATGTTCAGCCGGTAACGCGGATCGGCGCAGGCATAACAATCCCGAACCCATAGCTCTTCTTTCTGGTTCAGGTGGTCGGTAATTTTCTTATGGATGATGTGGAAATACTTGTCTTCAATAGGAATGTTGAAATTGTTCCAGTCAACCGTGTTCCCGGTGGTTTCATCTTTCACGGTAAACTTGTCCTGCGGCGAACGACCGGTAAACTCGCCGGTGCGGATGGCCAATGCGCCGGAATCGGTTAACACGCCTTCACCCATGCGAAGCGTGTCCTGCACTAATTCTTCCGGTGTTGATTGGTAATGGATGCTGTCGGTATTCTTTAGCCCAATGCGTAGCAAGTTCTCTATTGAGAACGAAACAATAGTAGGTACTGACATAAGAAGCAATCGTTTTTTGTTAGGCGTCAAAGGTAAGGCGGAAAAAAGTTTTGAGCGAACCTCACGTGTTAAACCTACACAAAGCAAAACAGAAGATGAAAATGGTGTGAAATGCAGAAAGTTCTCGCCAAATGCCTTTAAATTGCCGCATTCATAATTTTTTTTCCATGAAAAATTTACCTCTCGACCCGGCGATATTTGTTACGAACAGGGCAAGATTTGTCGAAAAAATGAAGCCCAACAGCATTGCCATTTTTGTGAGCAACGATGAAGTGCCGAGCAATGGCGATGCGCTGCATCACTTTAAACAAAACAGCGATCTATATTGGCTAAGCGGCATTCACCAGGAAGACTCGATGGTGATATTGTACCCTGACAATCCCGATAAAAAATACCGTGAAGTGCTGGTGCTTGTTCGTCCCAACGAGTTGAAAGAAAAATGGGATGGCAAACGCCTGCGCAAAGAAGAAGCTACCGCTATCAGTGGTATCAAAACAATTGTGTGGTTAGATAGCCTGGATGGTTTACTGCAGCCATGGATTCACTTGGCGGATAATATCTACCTCGACTCCAACGAGAACGACCGCAAGGCAAGCCTGGTACGCACAAGAGACTATCGCTTTATTGATGAAATGAAATCCCGCTACCCACTGCACAATTATGAACGTGCCGCGAAGATTATGAGAGAGCTGCGGGCCGTAAAAACGGAAATGGAAATTGAGGTGGTAAAGAAGGCCATTGAAATTACCGGCAACACGTTTAGAAGAGTGATGCAGTTTGTGCGTCCGGGTGTAATGGAATATGAAATTGAAGCGGAGATTGTGCATTCGTTTTTAAGCCAGCGGGCCAGCGGCGAAGCCTACAGCAGCATTATTGCCAGCGGCGACAGGGCCCGTACGCTGCATTATGTCTCCAACAACCAGGAGTGCAAAGACGGCGAACTGATACTGATGGATTTTGGCGCTTTGTATGGCGGCTACGCAGCCGATCTTACCCGAACCATCCCGGTGAATGGCAAGTTTACGCCGCGACAAAAAGAAGTATACAATGCCTGCCTGCACCTGCACAATTATGCAAAAAGTCTTTTAAAGCCCGGCATCTCCATCATTGACTACACCGAAAAGGTTGGCGACGAAGCCACCGCGCAGTTCATGAAAATTGGGCTGTTGAAAGAAGAAGACTTCAAAAACGAAGACCCGGATAACAGGGCTTACCGCAAATACCTGTATCATGGCATTTCTCACCACCTGGGTATTGATGTACATGATTTGGGCACAAGAACAGAACCGATCAAAGAAGGCATGCTCTTTACCGTTGAGCCCGGAATTTATATTGAAGAAGAAGGCATCGGCATTCGCATTGAAAACAACGTATGGATAACCAAAAACGGCAACATTGATTTGTTTGAAGGCATTCCGATTACGGTGGAAGAAATTGAGGCTTTCATGAAAAAATAAACTTCGCCCTCTTCGGAGGGCTTTCTTTTATATTTGCCTACACATCGAAATCAATCCAGCGAACGCAGGTTTATGAAACAAGTACCGAATTTATTTACACTGCTCAATTTATTTTTTGGTTGCATTGCCATCACGTTTATCATGCAAACCAACAGCGGCATTGTTTCGTTAGATGAAGCCGGCGCAACCGAAGTGGTCTTCCCTGAAAGGATGGCGTTTGGTGCACTGTTTATTTTCTTTGCGGCGGCCGTTGATTTTTTTGATGGCTTTTTTGCCCGCATGCTGAAAGCCGCAACCGACAAAGGTAAACAACTGGATTCGCTAAGCGATGTAGTGAGCTTTGGCGTAGCGCCAGGAATGATTATTTACCAGTTACTTCGCCTGGGATATGCACAAAACGACAGCGGCTTGAATACGTCTTACACACTGCTGCTGCCTGCTTTTTTGTTTACCTGTGCAGTGGCCTGGCGACTGGCAAAATTCAATATCAGCACTAACCAGTCGGATAGTTTTATCGGCGTTCCCTCTCCTGCTGCCGGTTTGGTGGTTGCTTCTTTTCCGCTGATCATCTGGTACGAGTATTTTAACCTGCAACAGCTTTTTATCAATGTTTGGTTTTTGTATGCAAGCGTTTTTCTTCTAGGCTTTTTAATGGTTTGCAACCGCACGTTTATTGCCCTGAAGTTTAAAGATTACTCTTTCAAGAAAAACGGGCTCAATTATGTGCTGATCATTCTCTCTGTCATCTGCCTTGTGTTTTTACAATGGTTTGCCATTCCCGTAATTTTTATTCTTTACCTGGTCTTTTCCGCTTTCGCAAAATCAAATGCAGCAGTTGTCAGCAACCCGTCGAACGACAAAACACTGGACATAACTGCATAAGCCCCATTTGATTCACCGTTGCTGAAAAAGAAATTTTCCAAAGCAACAGCGCTTCACATCTGTAGCCTAAATTTGCCACTCAAACTTTAAAGCCTCTTACCAATGAAATATTCCGTTCAGGTACATGTTATGCCGTTGAAAGAATTGCTTGACCCGCAAGGAAAAGCCGTTTTGGGTGGATTAAAAAATTTAGGTCTTTCTGCTATTGAAGATGTTCGTGTTGGCAAACACATTTCGCTGCAAATAGAAGCCACCTCCGAAGAAGAAGCCAAAAGTCTTGCCGAAGAAGCAAGCAAAAAATTACTGGCCAACCCCGTAATGGAATATTACGAGATCGAAGTGCATACGTTGACAAGTTGATTGGTTGATATGTATTCAATCAGGATGCAGCGCATCTACCTATCAACTTATCAACATATTAACTTACTAATCTTCCCATGCTCTACCTCGTCCCCACTCCCATCGGCAATTTAAAGGACATTACCCTTCGTGCCTTGGAAGTATTGGGTCAGGTAGATGTGATCCTGGCAGAGGACACAAGAACGTCTTCCAAGCTTTTGAATCACTACCAGATTCAAAAGCCGCTTACGCCTTATCACCAGCACAACGAGCACAAAATTCTCCAGCACTTAATTGATCAATTGTTAGCTGGCAAAACAATGGCGGTGATCACCGATGCCGGTACGCCGGGCATTTCCGACCCGGCGTTTTTGCTGGTGCGGGAATGCATCAAAAACAACATTAAGGTAGAAAGCCTTCCCGGTGCCACGGCCTTCGTTCCGGCGCTTATTAACAGCGGGCTTACCACCAACCGTTTTTGCTTTGAAGGATTTCTGCCACTAAAGAAAGGCCGGCATACGGCACTCACCCAACTTGCTACAGAAGAACGAACGATGATCTTTTACGAATCGCCGATGCGATTGGTAAAAACACTGGAAGATTTTATTCAGTACTTCGGCGCAGAGCGGCGCTGCTGCGTTAGCCGCGAACTCACCAAGCTATTTGAAGAAAATGCACGAGGTACTGTGCAGGAAGTGCATGATTATTTCAAACAAAAAACAGTAAAGGGTGAGATTGTGATTATTGTTGAAGGAAAGGAATAGTTTGGAGTTTGGCGTTTGGTGTTTGGTGTTATCCTTACTGCAACTATTCTTTTATTTACTATCCGTTGATTTCTTTTCCGAAATCCTACTTCCTAAATACCAATTCCTAATTTCTTCCTACCTCACGTTCAAAATAATTAAGACAAAGCAACTTGCTACTCACTACTTTTCTACTCGCTTTTTCCTATCTTCATCCAAAATAGTTGTTTAACTAACTAATTTTCTTATGGCCAAACGAATCATCAAAAAGGTAGCAGTTTTAGGTAGCGGCGTTATGGGTTCACGTATTGCTTGTCACTTTGCCGGAATTGGTTTACAGGTCTTGCTTTTAGACATTGTGCCCAACGATGCGAAAGAATCATCCGACAAAGCGCAGCGTAACAAAATCGTTAACGACTCGCTGCAGGCAGCCATTAAAAGCAACCCTTCGCCTGTCTTTACAAAAGATGTGGTGAAGCGCATCACTACCGGGAATTTTGATGACAACCTAAAAGACATTGGCACCTGCGACTGGACCATTGAAGTAGTGGTTGAACGACTCGATATCAAACAAGCGCTTTACGAAAAAGTAGAGCAGTATAGAAAGCCCGGAACGCTGATTACCTCCAACACATCGGGCATTCCCATTCACCTGCTTTCACAGGGCCGCAGTGAAGATTTCCGCAAGAATTTCTGCGGAACGCATTTCTTCAACCCGCCGCGTTACCTGCGTTTGCTGGAAATTATTCCAACGCCGGACACCGACAAAGAAGTGGTTGATTTTTTACTACACTACGGCGATCTCTATTTGGGTAAAACAACGGTTCTCGCAAAGGATACTCCGGCATTCATCGCCAACCGCATTGGTGTGTTTGGCATCATGGCCATTTTCCAGGCTGTAGAAAAGTTAGGATTAACGATTGACGAAGTAGATGCACTGACAGGACCAATCATCGGCCGTCCAAAATCGGCCACCTTCCGCACAGCCGATGTAGTGGGCATTGATACGCTGGTGAAAGTTGCCAAAGGTGTTTACGAAAATTGTGCGGAAGATGAACAACGTGATGTTTTCCAGATTCCGGCATGGCTAAACAAATTTGTTGAAAACAATTGGCTCGGCGATAAAGCCGGCCAGGGTTTCTTCAAAAAAATAAAAGGTACTGGCGGCGAAAAAGAAATTCAAACACTCAACCTGCAAACACTGGAATATGCACCCCGCCAGAAAGCAAAATTTGCTTCGGTTGACGCTGCTAAACCAATTGATGATTTAAAGCAGCGCCTGAAAATGCTAACGGCCGCACAAGACAAAGCCGGTGAATTTTACCGCTTGTTTCATTATGGGCTGTTCTCTTATATTTCTAACCGCATTCCCGAAATCAGCGATGAAGTCTATCGCATTGACGACGCCATGAAAGCCGGTTTTGGCTGGGAGATTGGCGCCTTTGAAAGCTGGGATGTGTTAGGCGTGGAAAGAACCGTTAGTGCTATGAAAGAAGCCGGTTATTCGGTTGCATCGTGGGTAGAAGAAATGCTGGCAGCGGGCAATAAATCCTTTTACAAAGTAGAAGGCGGAAAAACATTGGTGTACGATCCGGCTTCCAAATCGTACAAGCAGCTTCCGGGCAGCAACGACTTTATCATCTTAAGTAATTACAAAGACAAAACTGTTTGGAAGAACGGCAGTTGCAAAGTGTACGATATTGGCAATGATGTGCTGGGCTTGCAATGGAACACCAAAATGAATTCCATTGGCGGCGATGTTTTAAGCGGCATTAACAAAGCCATTGAATTAGCTGAAAAAGATTACAAAGGATTGGTAATTGCCAACGAAGGCGCCAACTTCAGTGCAGGCGCCAACGTAGGCATGATTTTCATGATCGCCATTGAGCAGGAATGGGACGAACTGGACATGGCTATTCGCATGTTCCAAAACACGATGATGCGGGCAAGGTATTCTTCCGTGCCTGTTGTTACGGCACACCACGGCTTATCCCTGGGTGGTGCCTGCGAATTGAGTCTGCACAGCGATAAAGTTTGTGCTGCCGCAGAAACCTATGTTGGCCTCGTGGAGTTGGGCGTAGGTCTCATTCCCGGCGGTGGCGGAACAAAAGAATTTGTGTTAAGAGCTTCCGATGAAATGCACGAAGACGAACCAGAAACCATCACACTTAAAAATCGTTTCTTAACCATTGCAACAGCAAAAGTGGCTACGTCTGCACACGAAGCATTTGGTCTGGGCATTTACCGCAAAGGTTTAGATGAAGTGGTGATGAACATGGACCGCCGCGTAATGGAAGCAAAGAAATCAGTTCTTGAAATATACGATAGCGGCTATGTGATGCCAACGCCGCGCAAAGACATCAAAGCCTTGGGACGTGGTGCTTTGGGAGCCTTGTACTCCGGCATCCATGGCATGCAGACAGCAAACTACGCAACCGAACACGATGCAAAAGTGGCAAGAAAACTGGCCTACGTCATGTGCGGCGGCGATTTAAGCGAAGCCACCTATGTAAGCGAACAATATTTACTTGATCTGGAAAGAGAAGCTTTCCTTTCCCTTTGCGGCGAGCGAAAAACATTGGAAAGAATTCAGAGTGTGTTGAAGGGTGGCAAGCCGGTGCGTAACTAATTGTCTGAACCACGATTTCGGGAGATTTGGCAGATGAAGAAGAAATAAATTGCCATGGCTGTTTATAAATTTTCTGACATTACGGAAAAAATCATCGGAGCGTCCATGAAAGTACATGCTGCTCTTGGTAATGGATTTCAGGAAGTCATTTATCAAAGAGCATTAGCTGTGGAACTAGAAGAGATGAAAGTATCTTTTAAGCGGGAACTCGAAATGCCGATTTATTACAAAGGAAGAAATACTGGTGAAAGACGGGTTGATTTCTTTGTTGAAGATAAAATCATGGTTGAGCTAAAAGCAATCATCCAATTAGAAAACGTACATCTTGCACAAGCGAAAAATTATCTGGAAGCCTATAATATTCAAGTTGGCCTTCTGATCAATTTTGGAAACACAAGTCTTCAGTTCAAACGTTTGGAGAATCCAAAATTTGCAGACATCCCGTTTCCACTAAATCAATAAATCTCCCCAAATCGTGGTTCAGACATGGGTACAGTAGAACTTCAACCATCCGGCCGTAATCTTCTCATTCAATCGCACATCATTACCTATGGTAATGTAGCATCAACTGAATTAACCAGCCAAATTCGTGATGAAATTGAAACCATGTGGAACGAACCACAGGGTCGCATCTTCATCGATGGCGAAGCCTACCTTGTTCAGTTTCGCATTACGGCTGAAATGAAGCCGGGCATCACCGAAATGGAAGTACTGCAAAATGTTGATCCCCGCAACAACTATTTCCGCATTGAAGAATTTGTGCACGGCCGCATTTCGTTTGTCGATGGCCTGGGCTGCAACAGCGGTTATTTTTTGCTGGAAAATCTGTACAAAGGCTCAACCACCGCTGCGCATGAATACGGCCACACGTTGGGATTGGAACATCCGGCCAATTTAGACATTCGCGGTACAGGTGTGCCGGGCATTATGTACCCGAGGGGAACGCTTGTTGATGCCGAGTACCAATACGATTCTTCCATCCCGGCCGGGCAAAAAGGAGGCACCATGCACCCGATGTACCGCAAGGTGAAACAGGAAGATATTCAAAACCTGGAGCTGCGACGTTTGAATTTTGAAAACGGGAAAGCTGTCATTGGCGAGTTTACCAACATCTTTCACTGGAACCATGCCGACGGCGGCCCCGAAGACTTTTTTATTCCACCCATCCTTGGCTAACCTTTCTTCCCTCCTATTCTCCGCCGGAAGCAAAATGCTGGGCCCGAATCCGATCAAAGCTTAAATTCATCGTACGATTAATCACCAATTAACACGTTTATGAAAAAGCTATTCCTCCTGCTGTGCGCCAGCTATGCCACATCGGCCTGGGCGCAGCCTCGTTTACCAAAAGATTACCACTGGCAAAAGCTCGACAACGGCCTGGAAGTAGTAGTAATTGAAAACCACAAAGTACCGCTGGCGACCATTGAAATTGCAGTGAAGAATGGTGCTTACACCGAAGGACCCGAATTCAGCGGCCTCTCGCATCTTTTTGAACACATGTTTTTCAAAGCCAACAAAGATTACCCCAACCAGGAAAAATTTTTAAAGCGAACGCAGGAACTGGGCGCCATCTGGAACGGTACAACAAGTGAAGAACGGGTGAACTACTTTTTTACGTTTGACAGGGATAGCCTGGATGCCGGACTAAAATTCATGAATGCAGCCATTCGCTATCCAATCTACCGCGAAGAAGACATGCAGAAAGAACGTCCGGTTGTGGATGGCGAATTTCAGCGGGCAGAAAGCGATCCCGGTTTTCAACTCTGGTACGAAACCAGCAAAAAAGTTTGGGGCGATTTAATGACACGCAAAAATCCCATTGGCGATCACGATGTGATTAATTCTGCTACGCCGGCAAAAATGATGACTATCAAAGACAAGTATTACCTACCTAATAATTCCATCCTTGTTATTTGCGGCGATGTGGTTCCGGAGAAAGCATTTGCCATGGCGAAGAATATTTTTGGTGATTGGCAATCATCCGGCTCCAACCCGCATGATAAGTATCCCATTCCTGAATTTGCGCCGCTTACAAAAACCGAACATTTCATTAAAGAATCGTCCATTGCGCAAACGCCGCAGATCATGCTGATGTGGCACGGTCCCGATACACGCAACGATTCCGTAGCAACCATTGCGGCCGATGTGTTCTCTAAAATTCTTTCACTCAATTCATCCAAATGGCAACAGGCACTGCGGGATAAAGGCCTTGCCACAGCCGTGGACATGAGCTACCAAACAGCAAAATATGTAGGACCAATTTATGTTTTCGTCACACCTATTCCGGGCAAGATGAAAGAGTGTTATACAGAGATGATGAACCAGCTGCAACAATGGGGAAGCGACAACTATTTCACAGATGCAGAACTGGCGAAAGCCAAAGCAGGCTTAAAACGCCAGCAAATCCGGCAGAACGAAAAACCTTCGAGCCTTGCATCGCAATTGACATTTCACTGGAACAGCACTTCGCTGGATTATTTTACTGATTACTTCCCGGCGATGGATAAGGTTACCCGTAACGACATCCGCAATTATGTGAACAGATACATTGCAGGCAAACCTTATGTAGCAGGCATGATCATTAACAAAGAGATGAACGAACAATACAAACCGGCAACCTATTTCAAAAATTAAAATCAGTCACATGAAAAAGATAGTTTTTTCACTTTGTCTTTTTGCTTCTGTTGCCAACGCACAGCAGGCAAAACCTTACGAAATGACCGTGAACGGCGTAAAGGTGATTGTAGTGCCCAGCGGCAACGATATTGTACAAATTGACATGGTTATAAAAGGCGGCGTACAAAACTATGCAGCCGACCAGGCAGGCATTGAAAAACTGGCACTCAAAGCCATTACTGAATGCGGCACCACCAAACGCACTAAAAACGATTTTAAAAACGCTTTGGACGAAGTTGATGCCAAGATGTACACATCAGCCGGCAAGGATGCTGCGCATATTCAGCTCAATTGCATTAAAGGCGATTTTGAAACTGCCTGGCCGCTTTATGTAGAAGCGGTAACCACACCAAAGTTTGACGCCAAAGAATTTGAACGTATCAAAGAAGAGGCGCTGAACATGTTGCGGGAAGAAGAATCAAACCCCGATGCATCGCTGCAACGAATGGCCATGCAAACAGCTTTCAAGGGAATGGATTATGCAAAATCGCCAATTGGCACATCGGCAACTATCAGCAAAATCACGCCGGCCATCGCAAAGGCTTACCTAAAAAATACGTTGACCCGTTCCCGCATTTTTATTACTGTGGTTGGTGATATTTCCAAAGAAGACCTGCAGCAGAAAATGACGGCGTTAACGGCCAGCTTACCGCAAGGCAAACCGTTTGTGTTGAAGAGAGGTAACTATGTTCCGCCGGCAAATAGTTTTGCTTCGCTGAAGAAAGACAATGCAACGAACTACATCATGGGCATTTCCGCAGCACCGCAAGCCAACTCAAAAGAGTACCTGCCTGCAGCCCTTGCTTCAGATATGTTTTACAACAAAGCCTTTTTGGAAGTGCGTACAAACAATGGTTTGTCGTATGCACCTTCGGCCTGGATCTCCAGCGGCTTAACGCCTTTTTCTGCCATGTATGTTACAACCACGGAGCCCGACAAGTACATTGCGGTTGCCCGCAATATGGTGGACAAACTAAAGAAAGAAGGCTTTCCCGAAGATGATGTACGCAATACAAAAAACAGCTTTGCCACTTACCAGTACTACCAGAACGAAAGCAATGGTTCGCTGGCAGCAATGGTATCGAATGCAGAAGTAATGCAGGGCGACTGGCGCAAGGCTTTTACCCTGAAAGAAGATTTAAAGCCCATTACTCCGGCAGAAGTTAGCCGTGTGTTCAACAAATACATTGGCAATTTTACGTGGGTGTACCAGGGCGACCCGGCAAAAGTGAACCAGAAATTATTCACGCAAAAAGAAACACCGCCGGTACCGGAAAAGAAACAAGCCTTCTAAACAAAAAAGCGTCTCAGGTGAGACGCTTTTTTGTTACTATTTATTCCTAAAGAAGGCACTTGCTTTATGCAGATTAACAGCAAACATTGTTAGCCTTTCTTCTCCAGGTTGTTTACTGCATTGGTAATGGTTGGGTGCAGAAAACGAAAGCCGGCTTCTTCCACTTTGCGACTGCTGACGGTTGCACTTTTTAATACCTCAATGCTCATCTCCCCCAAGGCAATTTTTAATGCAACAGAAGGAACCGGGGCCGGAATAAAAAATTTGTTTCGGCTTTTGGCAATGGCCATGATCAACTCTTTGTTGGAAACCGGGTGTGGGGCCACGGCATTGTAAACGCCTTGCATATTTCCGTCTTCCATTGCTTTAATAAAAAGCCGTACAAGGTCGTCAATGTGTACCCAGCTTACTATTTGCTTTCCGCTTCCCAACACAGCCGCCACCCCAAACTTCAGCGGCTTTTTAAATTCGGCGTAAGCACCGCCTTCGTTGCTTAGCACAATACCAATTCGGTAGATCACCAGCCGTTTGCCGATATCGGCCACGGGCCAGATGGCACCCTCCCATTGCTGGCAGGTTTTACCCAGGAAAGCATCATCGGCAGCATCGGTTTCTGTAAACGGTTTGGGATTGGGAATGACCGGGTCAGGACCATACCAGCCGATGGCAGAGGCACTGACAACAGCTTTTACGTTGTTTGTAATTTCTTTTAAAGATTTCACCAGCAGCTGCCCGCTGTTTACCCGGCTGTCAACAATTTCCTGCTTACGTTTTTTTGTCCAGCGGCCATCGGCAACGTTGGCGCCGGCCAGGTGAAAAATATAGTCGGCTTCAGCGATGGCCGTTTTATCAATTGTGCCTTTTTCTATATCCCATTCTTTGTAAACAATGCCGCCTTTCGGTGCTTTAGCCTTGCGTGTCAGCACCATTACCGAATGTCCTTTCTGCAGCAGTGCCTTTGTAATTGCACTGCCAATCATCCCTGTTCCGCCTGTAATTAAAATGCTTGCCATATTCTACGTAACAAAGAAAGCAAAAAGAAGTTTGATATAGACCAATTCCCCTTTCGTGTAATTGGCCTTGCAGAGCCCGAAGCAGCAGCTTATCTTCAAAAAAATTCTTCTACCAAATGGCTGCAGTTTTATCAGTTCAAAACCTAACCAAAGATTACGGGAAGATCAGGGCACTCGACAATGTTTCTTTTGAAGTTCCAAAAGGAAGCGTCTTCGGTATTCTTGGCCCCAACGGAAGTGGCAAAACAACTTTGTTAAGTATTGTCATGGACATTGTAAAAGCGTCCAACGGAACGTTTTTATGGAACGGCCAACCCGGGAGCAACGAAATACGCAAACAGATTGGCACCTTGCTGGAAACGCCCAACTTCTACCATTACCTGAGCGGCGCAAAAAACCTGAAGATTGCTGCGGCCATTAAAGAAAGAGGCAAAGACGACATTGAAGCCGTGCTTGAAAAGGTAAACCTGCTGGCACGCAAAGACTCGAAGTTCAGCACCTACTCGCTGGGTATGAAACAGCGCCTGGCCATTGCTTCCACACTTCTTGGCAACCCTGACGTTTTGGTGTTTGATGAGCCTACGAACGGTCTTGACCCGGCCGGGATAGCCGAAATCAGGAACCTTATGAAAGAGCTGAGCATGCAGGGTAAAACCATTATTATGGCCAGCCATATTCTGGACGAAGTGGAAAAAGTTTGTAGCCATGTTGCCATTATTCAAAAAGGTGTTTTAAAAACGGTGGGCACGGTGCAGGAAGTGCTGAATGCAAGTCCTGCTGATAAAACAGGAACCGTGGAAATAGAACTGGCGGCCGATAATTTAAGCAGGCTGGAAGAGATTGTGGGCCAGTTGCCCGGCGTAACGGCGGTTTACAAAAATGATTCGGTGCTGCTGCTGGAAGGCGGCGAAATGCTGACCACCACCGGCATTAACCAATACTGCTTTGAAAAAGGCATTGTGTTGAACCACCTGAACCTGAAACGTAAATCATTGGAAAAGCGCTTCCTTGAAATTACCGGGGGCAAAAGCGATCGCTAACAAAATATTACTACAAAAAATTATACTGCTATGATCAGGAATTTGCAAATCGAGTGGATGAAAATCAAGAACTACCGGGTGTTCCAGGTGTTCTCTGTTCTTTATATGCTGGGCATTGTTGTTATCATTTACATCTTCTACCAAATTTATACACAGCTAACAGGCCGCCTCACCGGCCGGGATGGCGCCGATCTGTTTCGGCTGTTTTCCCCGGACAATATCTGGAAGACGGTTTGTTTTGCCACCAGCTTTCTTTTGTACCTGCCCGGCATGATCATCATTAACCTTTTCATTAACGAAGTAAACTTTAAAACGCACCGCCAAAACATTATTGACGGCTGGAAAAGAGAAACCTTCATTTTTACCAAGATTGGTTTGATTCTTTGCATTTCGCTGGCGGTTTTGGTGATGAACATCATTGCCACAATCATTATGTGCAATGTTACGGGCACCGAGTTTTCGCTGTCCTCCGGGCTTCCAGTACTGGGTGTTTCGTTCATCCAGTCTTTTGTTTACATGATGTTTGCCTTGCTACTGGCGACCTTGTTCCGCCGCAGCGGCGTTGCCATTATTGTTTTCTTTATTTATGGTTTATTGCTCGAAAACCTATTTGCCTGGGCATTGTGGAAAGTGCTTCCGGCCGGCAGCCAGCATTTTCTTCCGCTGCAGGTAGCCGACTCGTTAATTCCGTTTATTGATGAAGGAATTTACGCTTCCAACCCCGGGCTTTCCATTATGGTGCCGGCCGCCCTGGCTTTTGCCGGACTGTATGTTTTCCTGGCGGTAAGAAAGTACAAGAACGACGATTTGTAAGCCAAAACAAGGCTTATTCACAATTGAATCTGTAAAAGATAGTAGAAAAAATCACCTGATGATTGCCTTCTTTGCTGTATTTTACAGATTCAATTGAACTGTTTGACTATGACTGCAAGCCATCGCATTTTGCTGGTAGAAGATGATGCTGACGACAGGTATATTATGCATCTTGCTTTCACCGAATTAAGCTACACCGAAAACGTAAAGGTCTTTAACAGCGGCGAAGACATTTTACGCTACCTGCACAACCTTCCGCATTCTTCTCTCTACCCTGCCTTGCTGGTACTTGATTACAACATGCCCGGCATGAACGGCGGCGAAGTGCTGATGCGGCTGAAGATGGATGATTCACTCCGCGATATTCCGGTAGCCATGTACTCAACCGGCATGCGCAACATGGAAACAAAGCTCAAAACCATGGGCGCCGATTATTGCTTTGAAAAAGGCCACCAGATTGGCGAAGTCTACGCACTGGTGGAAAAACTAAAGCGCATTGTAGAAGGCGAAGAAATGATCAAAAAAAGCTAAGTAAATTTTAATGGGTTTTATAGGATTGCCTGTGATTCTTCACGGGCATTTTTATTAACCGCGGATTAGTGAGATTGGAAATGGATAGGTGGGATTTTTGTATCGAAGGTTGAATTCACTTGATCTTTGATGACTGGTTCTGCAGAAGTCTGAAGGACTTCGATCTTAATAGCCGTTGGTGTAACCAGCGGTTGCTGTGATGTAATGTTTTTAATGCAAACCCTGAAGGGGTTGAATGTGTCAACAATAGCAACAATAGCTCAATAATGTTCTGAACGTACAAGAGTGCGACGCAACGGAAGCTAAATCATAGCACTAGCCTCTGGCTCATAAAAATCTAATTAATCCATTTCCAATCTTACCCATCCGCGGTTAATAAAAACCCCCGCTGTAAACAGCGGGGGAACAACTAAAAACACAAAGCCTATTCTGGAGTCCGGTGGCTGAAGAACCACCAGGACGTTGGCTTCATTGAAACAACGGTTAATCCGGCTTTTTGCCGTCTAAAAATGTATTGATGGTGCTGATGGTTGCATTGTTCTTCCCATCGCCTTTTACCGAATAATTGCTGTAGAAATTTTCAACCGACGATGTGCCGTTGTGCAAATCCATGTTGCGGCGGATGTAGGCCGGTACGTTTTCGTATTCGTTGTTTGGATCGGCCGCATTGAGGTTGAACGACAGGTTGCGCAGCTTTTGCAAGCGGTCGGCAGCACGTTGCTTTTCTTCACCGGTTGATTCTGGTTGTGCAGCCTCGTTTGCACTCGCCTGTGGCGCCTGTTGCATTGGCACTTCCGGGTTTTCGTTGCGTACCACCAGTTGCATGTCAAACTCTTCGTTC
>DATKHJ010000131.1:0-8547 GCA_035510335.1 Flavisolibacter sp.
GGTGAAACTGGAAGACATCAATAAACGTCTTAAGCGTAATAGGGTCAGCATCGACCGGAAGAAGAGCGACACACTGTCGAAAAAGCTTAAGAAAGATGTCATTGTTTTTATTCCGTCAGAAGATTTAAATAAACAAGATTAAATGACCACCAAAGCGGCTAACACAAGCTTTGTAAAATAGCGGCTGAAAAACTACATTCAAACGAAAAAACACAAATCAACGACAAGAAGTAAATGAAGCAGTAGTATTTCAAAATCCGCTACTTCACAAAGCTTCGCTCCGTTAGGCGCAGTCATCAGTCCCCTGCGATATACAAAGAATTTTGAGATGAAAATAAAATCAGTCCAGGAATTGGAAATGCTTTTTACGGACTATCCGTGCTTGGCACAAATAGCGAACGACAGCTTTACGAAAACCAGATATGTCGACCGTATGACATTCGAAGCTCTCGAAAAATATGAGTTGGATTTTCATCCTTATACGGACATAGCTAAAAAATGTCTTATGTCCGATATACCGCTTCTGCGAAGTCAAAAGACAAATAGATTTTACATTGGATTTACCAATTTAGGTGGGCATGGGGCAGTATGGGAAATTAGACCTGTTGGAATAACAGAAGTCAAGGATGTAGACTACTTGGAAAGAATGTACGCTAACAATGGTCAGCAATTAGATTGGGGTATTGACTTAAGTGAGAAATATGAGATCTAGCAATATTCTGACCTTTATGCTTAAAAATCGAATGCGCCTAAGATGGGGTTTTCTGCTACGTCGGCAAACCCAACGCACAATCAGTAAGTAACCTATCCGTCATTGAGCTGAATTGGTTAAAAAAAAGTTGTAACATGAAATAATAGGCAACTCCACAATCTCCCAATATCCCAATCACTCAATAACTTAACAACCACAATCACTCCATATCCCAACTCTCCCTACCTTCGCTTCATGGGTCAATACTCCATTGGCGATGCCATTAAACAGTTCCTGAACCAAAGCCGCATGAAAGGCTCTATCCAGGCTTTGCAGATTGAAGACGTGTGGGAAAGCGTAATGGGAAAAACCATTGCCCGCTACACCGACAACCTGAAGGTCATCAACAAAACCCTGTTTGTGACCACCAACGTCGCACCGCTGAAGCAGGAACTTCTTTACCAAAAGGAAAAAATAAAGCTTCGTGTAAACGAAGCTTTGGGTGAAAAAGTAATTGAGGACATCGTCATTCAATAGTTCCAGGGATAGCCTCTCCGCGGCGCTTCGTCTTCTTCAAATAATTCGCTGCGCTGGCTGATGACTTCCTGCATCAGTTCGTGACTGGAAACCACACCGCGAAAATCAAAACGGTCGTAAATCACCAGGTGTTTTACGCTGTAATTTTCCATCATCTTTATACAGCTTTGCAGCGATGCATCCGGCGTGGCCACCGGTACCGTTGTGTTCATAAATTCGCCAACCTTGATCTGGTTCAGCGGACGGTTCTCAAATAAAATCCGCGAGGCAATGTCGTGATCGGTGATGATGCCTTTAAAACGGTCGCCTTCCATTACAATTAAGTAATCAACGTTTTCGCAACACATCTGGTACAAGGCGTCGCTAACGAGGCAATCGGTTGTGGCAGTGTTAAACTGGGGATACTTACGGGCCAACAAATCAGAAACGTGTTCCATAGCAGGAGGTTTTTTCGTTAGATAATTGGTGGCGATCTGCTTGGCGGCTTGTGTTGTAAAGATAGGCCTTTACCAGCAGTTTACCTGTAGCTGAGTTGCTGTTCTTGAATTGCTGCGCTATTTCATCCGCACCCGCGGATCAACTACGCCGTAAAGTATATCGGCCAGGATGTTGACAAGAATAAAAAACACGGCTGATATTAAAACAGATCCCATCACCACGGGGAAGTCGAGTTTCTCCAACGCATCTACCGTAACCTTTCCAATGCCCTTCCAGCCAAAAATCCATTCAATGAAAAAAGCACCCGCCAGCAGTTCGGCAAACCAACCCGTAACGGCCGTAATCACCGGGTTTAATGCATTGCGTAGTCCATGTTTCCAAATCACGGCCTGGCGGCTTAATCCTTTTGCATACGCAGTGCGAATGTAGTCTTGGTCCAGCACATCAAGCATGGCACTGCGGGTCAGTTGGGTGATAATGGCCAGCGGACGAATGCCCAGGGTAAACGCCGGCAGAATAAGGTTTTGCAGCGTGAGCCGTTTGGCGCCGTCGGCATCAATATCAAACCAGCTGCCGGTGATGTGAAGACCCGTCCAGTCGCTCCACACAAAACCAAAAAAATACGCCACCACAATGGCCATAAAAAACGATGGCGCCGAAATGCCTACAATACTGGCAAAGATGGCCGATGTATCGAGCCATGAATTTTGCTTTACCGCAGCCAGCACACCCAGCGGAATGCCAATAGCAACAGCAATGAGCATGGCGGCAAAGGCCAGCATCAATGTTCCAGGCAAGGCCTCCAGCAAAACCGTACTAACCGAAGCTCTCGTTTGGTAAGATTTGCGGAGATAAGGCGCCTTAATGGCCAGCTTTGTTTCGCCGCCGATAAAGATGCCGTTCAACTCCTTTTTTTCAATGTCTTCGCGGGAATGAAAACTGATGGGCGAAACATCATTCAGGTATAAAAGAAATTGTTTCCATTTCGGCTCGTCAAGGTTCAGGTCTTTTCGAATAGCTTCCTGCGTTTTGGCATCGCTTGTTTGCCCGGCTACCATTTTTGCCGGATCGCCAAAACCCTGGAACAGCACAAACACAAAAACCACCACGCCAACAAGCACTAAAAAGCCATACGCCAGTTTTTTAAGAATGAATGTCAGCACGTTTTCAATTTAAGGTAATCAGGGAGAAACCAGCGCAGCCTCTGCATCCGTTATGTTCTCTTTACTGAATTTTTTGGTGATGGTTCCTTTGTTGAGAAATAAAATGGTGGGTGTTGTACGGGCCACCGTACGAACGATGGTGAAGTCGGTGTTGAAGAACTGCGCACCACGTACGCCGGCTTTTTCAAAAGCACTCACACCGTCTTTCAGGTTAGATGAAACAACAAACACCGGTGTGTTTTGCCTTGCCGCGGCACTTATCAAGCCAGCCAGGTTTTTGATCCAGCTTTCGTCCCTAAAATTGATGGCATAAACAAGAACTGCCCTGTCCATTGCCAGCACTGCTTCCGTAGAATCTTCGCCGCTTATACCAATCAACGAAAACCCTTTAATGGGCGGATCGGCATTTCCCTTGCGCACCACCCGGTCCACACGGTCAACATATTTGTACGTGTTGAAATCAGCCGGCAATTCGGTGGCCGTCCACTCGTACTGTTTGCCTTCTTTTTCGTAAATGTATTTGATCACCACGCTGTCGGGTCTTGAACCCGGTGGCGGTTTCATTTGTTCGGCTATGTTGTTTCCTTTTTTGAACGGAAGACAATCGGCAAGCGGCAGGTAATTCAATACGTACCATTGCAGGGCGAGACTAAAAATAAGACTGAGGCTAAGCAACGCTACTTGCATTCGGTTACTTACAATGGGTTGAATGTGTCGCTGTCCTGCCAATAAAAAAACAATCATTACCAGCAGCAAAATATCTTTCAGAAAAGAAGTGAGCGGCGTAATGGGTAAACACTCGCCAAAGCAGCCGCAGTTGGTAAACTTGCCGGAGAGATATGCGTAGCCGGTAAGAAATGTAAAGAACACAATCAGCACCAGCAGCAACCAAAGCACGGCCTTTTTCTTCCATGCCAGCAGCAAGGCCACGCCGGCAACAATTTCCAGCGTAATCATGATGATCGAAAGCGCCAGCGATTGTGAAAGAAAAGCCTGCAGGGTGTTCCAGAGAAACGAGCCTTTCGTAAATCCTTCGTTCCACAACTCGAAAAATTCCTGCATTTTATAGCTCAGGCCAATGGGGTCGTTAGCCTTTACCAGTCCTGACACAATGAACAGAACAACTACAAAAATTTGTATGATGCGGACGGCCAGTTTCATACGGCAACCGGTTTTTTTTCTTCCAAAAGAATCATGGCAAACACGGCGTAATTGATCATGTCGTAATAGTTGGCATCAAGTCCTTCACTGATCAATGTTTTGCCTTTGTTGGAAAGTATCTGCCGCATGCGCTGCAGCTTCATCAGAATCAGGTCCACAAAACTTTCCTGGCTCATTTGTCGCCAGGCTTCGCCGTAATCGTGGTTCTTGCTTTGCATCAGTGCTTTTGCCTGGCCGGCATATTCATCGTAAAGTGTTCGTACGGTTTCTGCGCCCAGTTCTTCTTCATCATCTTCTTTCAGTTGCAGTTGAATGAGCCCGATAATGGAGTAATTGATAATGCCAATGAATTCGCCGGGAATATCGTCGCCAATTTTTTGCCCGCCTACTTCCTGTATGGTTCGGATGCGATAGGCTTTGATGTAAATCTGGTCAACAATGGAGATAGTCCGCAACACCCGCCAGGCCGTGCCGTAGTCAATGGTCTTCTTGATAAAAATATCTTCACACTGCTGAATGATGCGATCGTATTGCTGGATGGTGGACATAGTATTCGCTGTGAGCTGTTAGCTGTGAGCATTGAGCCTAAACAACAAGCATTCTTTCAGCTCATCGCTCATAGCTAATAACTCACGGCTTTTCTCCTACATTCGTTCAAAAGTAAGGAACAAGCACTAATGTTTATACTCAACTGCAAAGGACGATTGCTGGAAATAAACAAACCCATTGTAATGGGAATTTTAAATGCCACGCCGGATTCGTTTTACGAGACCAGCCGCATGGCGGATAAAGATGCATTACTACGTAGAGCAGAACAAATGATCAACGATGGTGCAACGATACTTGATGTTGGGGGACAAAGCACCCGGCCTAACAGCGAAAGAGTAAGTGCTGATGAAGAACGCCGGCGGGTGATTCCGGCAATTGAAAACCTAAGCAAAAATTTTCCGGAGCAGGTGCTTTCCATTGATACGTTTTATGCTGCTGTTGCCAAAGATGCCGTGGATGCCGGTGCTTCTATTGTGAACGATGTAAGCGCCGGAACACTTGATGAAGCCTTGATGCCAATGGTGGCATCGCTGCAGGTTCCATATGTGTTGATGCACATGCTTGGAAATCCGCAAACCATGCAGCAAAACCCGCAGTACAACAATGTAACGTTGGATGTATTTGATGCCTTAAGCTTTAAAATGAAAGAGTTGATTTCAATGGGCATTCACGACATAGTTATTGACCCGGGTTTTGGTTTTGGAAAAACCATTGCGCATAATTTTCAACTACTTCGTGAGCTTTCTTTTTTTCAACAACTGGAGAAGCCGTTGCTGGTTGGGCTTTCCCGCAAGGGCACCGTTTACAAAACACTGAACACAACGGCCGACAAATCCTTGAACGGAACAACTGTTGTGCATACAATGGCACTGCTGAACGGCGCAACCATTTTACGGGTGCACGACGTAAAAGAAGCAGCAGAAGCCATCCGGCTTTACCAGGCTTATAAAAAGTAAAGAGCAGTATACAACTGCTCTTTCTATCTCATGATCACTATTTTAGCCTGGCAAGAAATCGCCGTTCAAAGGGTGAGGATAATAACTTGTATCAATAAGTTGGTCCGGATTGTTTTCAAAGGTTTCAGATGTCGCGTTGGAATCTTGGACTAAAAACGGAGCCTTGTAAACATAGTGCAGGAAAAAAAACAGCTCATCGTGTGATGAGCTGTAAATGTCGGTAAAAGTTTTATTCAAACAATCAATTACTTGTTGAATCGGCTGTTGGGGCCGATGGAGCCGACGGACTGTCGGTGATATCAACCACTTCAATTTCAAAAATCAGGCTTTGATTAGGCGCAATTCTAGGAGGCATGCCTTGCGCACCGTAACCAAGCACAGAAGGAATGTAAAGCACCGCCTTCTCACCTTTTGACAACTGGCTTACGCCATCGCCAAAGCCAGGAATAACACCGCCGCCGCCAATCTGCACCGGCAATAATTGTCCGCCTGGTTTGTTGTTGCTGTCAAACTCTTTTCCTGTCAGGTCTTTGCCGGTGTAGCGCACCATGGCAAACTGGCCGTCCTTCGGACGTTGGCCGTTACCTGGTGATAACGTCTGAACATACGTACCTAGTTCTGTCTTCTTGGCTGTAATATTATTTGACTTCAGGTAAGCATCAATGGCTGCTTCGTCTTTTGCTTTTTGTGCCTTTACTTCCGGCGAGTTCATGGCTTCTGCCATTTGCTTTTTCTGCATATCCGATTGCTCTTGCTCCATTACCGCACGGGCTGTTGCTTCGTCTTTAAATACTTCCACAATCTTGATAAACGTACGAATCTCTTTTCCTTTGTTTTTTACCAAAAAAGAATCGTTGGCCGCCATTGGGTTTTTGGCAATGATGGAATCAACCGGCTGAATCAGCAGGATGCTGTCGCCTTTGGTAGCATCTAAAATAAAACTTAACTGCGCAAGCTGCGCTGTGTCTTTTGGAATGGGCAGAAACTGCGCAGGTCCGCCATAAGATGTTCCCAAAAGGCTGTCGCCCAAACGGTCGGTACGGTGGAAACGGATAATGTTGCCGGGAAGAATTTTATCGCCTTTACCGCTGCCATAAACTTTGTACGGATTGCCGTCCTTCGTTTTTTTATAATCGGTGTTTTTGCAGGCTGTAATTAACAAACCCAGGAGTGCTACAGATAAGATCTGTTTTGTGATGTTCATTTGCATGTTGTTTATTGTAAGAGAGAGCTGTTTTCTTCAATTGCTTGTTTGAATTTTTTTACCGTGTCCTGCAGCGACTCAACATCGCGGCCACCGGCAGCGTTAAAATGTCCGCCACCGCTAAAGTATTTGCGGGCAAAGGTGTTGCAATCAAAACCGCCTTTGCTGCGGAAACTCCATTTGCGTTCTTCGTCGCGGTCAATCACCAGTCCTACCAGTTTAATTCCCTGTATTGACAAAGGATAATTTACCAGTCCTTCCGTATCGCCGGTTTTAATATCGTATTTCTGTATCTCCTGTTTCGAAACCCACATCAGCGCCGTGTTCAGCTGGTAGTTAATCTCTAAGCGATTAACCAAGACATGGCCCAAAAAGCGCAACCTGTTTTCGAGGAAATTATCATACAACGCTTCGTGCACTTTGGTGTGGTTCAGTCCCATTTCTTTTAAATAGGCAACCATGTGATGCACCGATGCATGCGTGGATGAAAAACGGAACGAACCTGTATCGGCCACAACACCGGCGTATAAACATTCTGCAACGAAGGTGTTGATCTTGTCGCGATGACCTGATTCCACAATAAAATCGTACACCATCTCGCAGGTAGAACTTTTTGCCGTGCTGGAAACGCCATAGTCGTAAGCGGCTACATCCGGCTCCTGGTGATGGTCGATTAAAATTTTTGTGCAGCTAATCTGCGCCAGTTTTGCCGCCATGTTTTTTGTGCGGCTGTGGTTATTGTGGTCGAGGCAAAAAAGCCAGTCGGTTGCTTCCAGTATTTTATCGCCTTCGGCCCTGTGCAACTCATAATCCAGCACGTTGCCGGTGCCTTCCATCCAATCGAGCCAGCGGGCCCAGTTGGTGGGAGAAATTACCGTTACCTCATGCCCTAACTGTATTAGAAAATGGTAGAGACCCAAAGCCGATCCCATTGCATCTGCATCGGGCTTTTGATGCATGGTGATGGCAATTTTTTTCTTCTCGCCCAATTGCCCGTATATCTCTCGGATTTCTTTCATACGAAGGCGCAAAAGTATAGGAAAGTTTGGTTGCGGCACGTTAAAGGAAAGAAAGTCATTTATTTTTATCAGATGGCGAAATACTCTGTCGTTTCAGGCAATTGGGAAGGATATTTTGAATATGGAATAGAGTATCAGTGTGCAGGTGAGCGGGTGCGCTTTCAATTAAAACTTGAGGAATTTGATTATGGGCAATTTCGCGGGGAATGCACCGAACTTGAAGGTGTAGGAGTCAATACAGAAGTGGCCACAATTGAGGGTTTCATGGAAGCCGATTTTATCAACTTCACAAAAACCTATCCGAGTCCAAATAAGGATGAATTTGGAAATGAAATAAAAGGACATTACTTAATTATCTATACCGGTAATTATGACTGGCACACAATGTCTTTTTCCGGCGCATGGGAAATCCTTAGTTTCAACGAAGTTGACATTAATGGGAATATGCTGACAACAGGTGATGGCAAATGGAAGATGAGCCGAATATAAGTGGGCCTAGCCCATGGCAGACGTCACCAGCCTTCTCTCCCATTCTTTGTTTTGTACCCGCTTCTTTTTATTTAATGCTTTAATAACGGCGGTCGTTACCAGTGCGCCGGTTACGTAAAGGCCAACCGTCATTAGCTGTGTGGCCACGGTGCGGTTGCTGTGTTTTTTGTTTAGTCCCAATGGTTCGGGCAGTAGCACGGCGCCAAGGCCTGCCGCCAGTCCAAGAAGTGAACTTCTTACCCAAATATTTTTTTCGCTGCCAATGCCGGCAGCACTATAATAAAGTGCATTGCTGATTAAATCGCCGGCCATGGTAATGGTAAACAAAGCTGTTTCATTG
>DATKHJ010000132.1:0-10876 GCA_035510335.1 Flavisolibacter sp.
CCAACAGGACGTTTTGGATCGAATCGCCCCTCTCCCACACTTTTCAGGTTGACCAGAGCATTGCGCATGACGGCGTTTGCCTGACGGTGGAAGAAGTGCAGGAAAACCGGCACCGGGTAACAGCCGTGCTGGAAACGCTGGAAAAAACCAACTTGGGGAAATGGGCCCAGGGCCATACGGTAAACCTGGAACAAAGCCTTCTGCCCTCCAAACGGCTGGATGGCCATTTTGTGCAAGGACATGTGGATACTACCGGCAGCTGTACCAAAATTGAAGACAAGGGCGGAAGCTGGGAGTACACCTTTGCCTTCCCGGAAAATTTTGCGCCGCTGGTGATTGAAAAAGGATCAATCAGTTTGAACGGAACGAGCTTAACAATATTTGATGTAACGAGGGAGAGCTTTAGAGTAGCTGTTATTCCGTATACGTATGAGCACACCGGTATAAAATATTTAAAAGAAGGTGACCTAGTAAATTTGGAGTTTGATATGATTGGGAAGTACATTACGAGAAACATAGTGCACCTGAAATGAATACATCTCGGCCCGGCTTTTCTTTTTTCAAAAAAATCAGTCCGCTTCTCCTCTTATGTGGCTTTGTTCTTCTGGCTTATTTGCCCTTGTCCAGCTTTCTGTACGCGGTGAAAAATGATGCATTCGTTTACAATTATCCAAACAAACATTTCCTTTCTGAGGCATTGCACAATGGCTACATCCCGTATTGGAATCCTTACCTGAATTATGGCTTCCCGCTGTTTGCCGATCCTGGCTTTGCCTGGTGGAACCCGATAACCTGGATTTTTGGCATCATTGGCTACACACCCTACACATTTACGATTGAAATTCTGACATACCTCATTATTGCAGCCGTTGGCATGTATCGCCTGGGGCGGCAATTCTCCATTAACAAGCTAAGTGCTTTTGCAATGGCTGCTATGTTTGCCGGCAGCGGCTTTTTTGTAGGCAACATGCAACACATCAACTTTTTAACCTGTGCAGCTTTTTTGCCATGGGTTGTAGGTTATTGGTGGAAGTTGCAGCTGGCACCAACGTTTAAAACGCTACTGGCAGCAGCCTTCTTTACCTATCTTTTATTTACGGCAGGCCATCCGGCCATTCCTATTGGCACTATCTATTTTATGTTTATCTTGACCATAGGGTACTTTTTCCTTTACAGGAAAACACTAAAAACAAAACGTTTTTTTCTTTACAATGGATTGTATGTTTTTCTCACAGCAGTTATTTGTCTGCCTGTTATTTTATCCTATGCACAACTAATGCCTTATTATACACGCAGCGGTGTGGTTGATCATGCGGCAACGGCTAACTTGGGTTTCAGCATTCCTTCTTACCTATCCTTCCTTTCTCCGGTTGCAACCATCAAAGGTAACTTCTTTCAAACCGATGTATCAATGCGAAATGGGTATTTTTCGCTATTTGGCTTGATTGCATTGATCTGCATTCTAATTGGTAAAAAAGACAAAACACAAAAAATTTTCCTGTCTGCGGCCTTTGCTATGCTTATTCTATCGTTGGGAGGGCTAGTTAAAGAAACGCTTTATGAAAAGCTGCCACTATTAGCCTTCATCAGAACAAATGGAGAATTCAGAGTGTTTGCACTATTTAGCTTTATTGTATGCACGGGCTTATTGCTGCATCAATCGTTTGCTGAAGACAAGCCTCTCTACTCCTTAAAACGAGTGGCCGCATTTGTTGCAGTGATTGCAATTATAAGTGCTTTCATAGGCCTTGCCTTGCTGATAACAAAAGCTCACTTATCAACCCCTTCTGCCGAAGGCTCTTTTTCTGAAACAATAAAAGCAGCACTTGCCGATATGAATTTTCCGCAGGCATTGCTTGCCGGATCTGTAATCGCTTTTTTTCTTTCCGTCGTTTATTGGTTCTTGCTAAAAAAAGCAAGACGCTGTGCTTTACACTATTTCATACTGGCAGATGTCATTCTGAATGCATGGCTGCTTTTACCCGTTACAGGCGTTGGTCAGAAAAGCGTAGGATACATTGCCACAATTATAAACCAGGCACCCAAAGGATTTCCACTACCTTCATTAAACACTACCACGCCAGCCAAACCGGTTACTCCTGAAGACGAAAAACGTATTGGTGATTGGAATTGGTTTAACAAACAGCTTGTTCATAACCAGATAGAATATCCCTCTATTTTACGATCTGCCCAGGAATTTTATACAAACGCCAGCGACCCCTTACAAAAAAAACCTTTCGCTTTTTTAGTAAACGGGAAAGGAACACTTACTGTTATAAAATTTGGTCCGTCGCAAATAGAATTCAACGCAACGCTCAGCGAACCAGATACAATTGTACTAAAGCAGAATGTTTATCCAGGCTGGAATGTGGAGGTTGACAATCTACCAGTGACACTTGTTGATTCCGATAAATTTTTATCAGCGGCATTGCCAAAAGGCAATCACAAGGTCAGCTTTCATTTTTCACCGAAATGGTAGCACTACGACGAATACGATTCCGCAGAGGCATTTCAAAATACCGGAAACTGATATAAGAAATAACGAAAGTAAGGCCAAGCATCAGCATCCATGACACAAGTACATTGAGAAATTTACTTTCTGTTGGAATCAAAAAATTCAACGGATTTACAAGCCTGATTACAACCAGCATATGGAGCATGTAAATACCATATGATATTTTGCCACCGGTTCTTATAAAACCAATGTTTAAGAGCTTACTCCTATAGGTAGCACTGGTCATCAAGTATAGAAATAAAGCAAATAAAACAGAATAAATCTGTTGCGTAGCAAAGGAAAAGGTGATGCCAAAAATAAATAACAACAGGAGTAATAAAGCCAATAACTGCATGTTCCGTTTCGCCTTCATCGTCTCAAAGAAACCGGGAAGACGGACATGTGCAAACACCAGGTAAGCACCGGCCGCACCCAGAAAAAAACTATAGAAACGATAACGATCAGCGATGACACTCAGATATTTTACAACTCCCGGAAGCTGGATTTCATTTCCTGCTGCGAGGCTTATAAAAATCGGATTGAACAGAAGGGAAAACACCAAGGTTGCTGCGGCTAACTGCAACAATCTTTTAAGAAGCTTTTGTTGAGAAATCCGGATCAATATCAGCGGAAACAAAAGGTAAAAAAATTCTTCTACAGCCAATGACCAGGTGGGCCCCATAAAAACATTGGCACCGTGAAAAATATCGGCTGAATTGGGAAGAAAAAAAAGATAAAAAGCGAATCTTTTTAGCGCCTGATCTCCTTCAAATAAAGTACCGTCAAATACGCTGATAAGGACGCTAATAGCAAGAACAAGATAATAAAGCGGCCACGTTCGGGAAATGCGGTTAATATAAAACCGCCTGACATTAATCTTCTGCACATTGCCTTTTGTTTCCTCTAAAAACCACCACATAATCAGAAAGCCACTCAACACGAAAAAGAACGTGACAGAAATCTGCGGGGCATTTTTTATAAACCGGTTGTCAAAAGAATAATCGGTAGCATAACTTTTCACCACCTCTAAGTGAGAACAGGCCACGGTTGTTGCAGCCAGGAACCGAAGCCCGTCCAGGTTAGCGATATAGCGTTTTGACATCCGGAATTTCTTCTTTACCAGTTTACTTTTTCTTCTTTCTCACCAAGTCTACTTCAACCTGCTTAATCCAGGTAGTAGCCAAAATACATCCTCTTCATCTTGCTAAAATAAAGCTTACAAAAAAGGTCCAGTTGAATTTCCATTCAACTGGACCAAATCAATCATCTCCGCAAAGAGAAAGCTTAACGCATCAGGTACATTTTACCATATCCGCGGTTGAAAAACTTGTCTGTATTATCATCTCCCGAGGTGTATTTTTCAAGTGACTTCCCATTCAGGTTTGTTATTACACGGTACAGGTAAACGCCGTTTGCGAGTTTTTGTCCATATTGATCGGTACCATCCCATTTAAATTCGGTTATGTTTCGGCCAATGCGAAGAGGCCCTAATTCATCCTTCGTTATTTCCCGAACAATTTTACCGGTCACGGTCAATATCTGAATCCTCATATTCTGCGGCACTTCGCTACCAGTAAGCGTAAACACAAATGCCGTAGAGGTAGTGAACGGATTAGGATAGTTGAGCATGTTCGAAATCATGGCTTTATTAATAACCCGGAAAGCAACCCGGTACGACATTGCACCGGCCGTGTTTTCACTCATATCCTTTGCAGATACAATTAATTCATACTCGCCATCTGCTTCAAAGAATGGCCTGAATTCGATACTGGCTGTATTGTCTGCATTAGGCGCACCTGACGCAGGAATGAACCGCAATGTATCAGAATTAAAGTTGAAGGTTTTTGTAACACTGTTAGAGCTAAGTATACCGCGGCTATCCGGGTAGCGAATCTGAACTGTTGTCTTCGACGGATCATCTAACAACATCCATTTCGCCTCATCCTTTAGCTTCATCAAAATAGTGGGTTTGGAAGATACTATATCCTGGTTGAGGATATGCACATTGTCAAATGTCACATCCATTACCGGATTCAGCGTATCACCGACGACATAGAAATTTTTAAAGATAAAGTTGTTGAAATGGTGTTGTTCCAGCTGATCGTTATCAGGATTTATGTCAACAAAAAGCGTGTTACTTCCAACCAGTTGCTTCGTATCAAGCTCAAACTGAACGGTTGCCACCTCACCCGGCGCCTTCGGACTCTTTTGCCTCGCCAACGGAATAACCCTTTGCGTGTTTGCACGGTCATACACGATGACCTTAATCTTCATGCTGTCTTCAAATGATGCATCACTGATGTTTTTAAAAGCAAGCTTAAAGTTCAACGGTTCGCCCACGTCAAACGTATCCTTCATACTGAACATTACATTCGGGGATACAACACCTTCTGGCACCGGATCGTAGGTCAGTCGCCAATGTTTTAGTTGGTATGGCGAGAAATTTACGCTGTCGATGTTACGCATCACCAACTGCACAAATGGATATTGGTTTGCATTGATAGAGGAAATGTCTGTAACACCCTGATTCATTGAAATGTTTCTGATAAGCGTATCCACTTTTCCATCAGTCTTCACACCCAGGATATGCACTTTTGCTGCATCTGTAACCGGTGACTCAACAGATGTACCCTGCCACTGAAATTCCTTCCAGGTTTTGGCAGGCCCAAATGCGGGTGAAGTAATATACCCGATTGAATCCGGAGACTTAGCCGTGGCACTCATTGTCAACAAATCAAACATGCCGGCAGTGATTCCCTGAACAGGCATAAAACCGCTTACATTTTTTTGGTACACAATTGCCCAGGCCTTCGGCGATGTGTATTGATCCAGCACTTCCAAACCAACAGCTTTTAGTTTATGGTAAAGCGAATTGCCGGAACCAAAAGCAGCCGTATCTGCCTTCCACGTATCAACAAAATCAGTACTCTGACCATTACCTGTGATGTTACGCACCACCACGTATGAACCGTTGGGAATCCAGTCCATAAAGTCCATAGCATCTTTCCTGGCAGCTCTTGACTGGAAACTATACTCAAAATTCCACAAGCGGCTACCGAGGCAGTAAGGTCCGCTGTTCATAAAGCCCGAAGGGTTGGCAAGAGGCTTGAATGTATTTGGATCGATAACATTAAAAATTAAGGAGAAGCCGACGCAGGCACTGCGGATATAATTGTTTCCGTTTATTGATACCGCATAATCAGCTTCCTGTCCAGAGGCGGTAGGGAACACACCATTTTTAATCATTAAGCTGTTTACGGTGGAGTCAAACAGCCATGTCCGTGAAGAGCCATCCAGCTTCAGGTTTTGGTGTGTTGATTTCTGAAACTGGTAGTAGTGTGACTGGTTATAGCCCAATGATGAATTAGCAATGTAGATAAAGGAAGAATTCTTCCATACCGGTGTACCTGATGTTGGTACCGGTGCTACACGCCAATAATAAACCGTGTTGTTTTGAAACGTGAGACCAGGCTGAAACTCGATTGACCCACCGGCCGAATTCTGCGTTCGGGTGACTTTCAATGGCGAATCAAAACGCTCTGTTGTATCAATCTCCATTTGATACTGCATATTCGGGCTGAACGGATTTGCCGTAGAAGCTTTCAGTGTAATGTTTTGATTATTAACAATGGAATAGTCATAAGGATAAATCGGGCGAATCTCATCTTCAAAAATGAAAAACTCACGTGAGGTGGAATTGTTTGTTTCAAAATGTTCATCCACAATCTCATCGGCATCCACTTTCACAAAAATGGTGTTGGTTCCTTTGTCTTTGGTTGCATCAATGGGCAGCAAAAAGCTGAGAACATCACGGTAACGGGTGCCGCTAAGCGTATCACGGCGCACCACGGCTTCCGTACCATCCGGGTAACGGCGTTTTGTTTCTACCACCACCGGACGGTTGATAGCCTTTCCCAAATTCATGACGCTGATATCAACTTTAAAATTCAAATCCGCTACCGAAATAAAATTTGGCGATACTTTCAGCATGGAATCTGTAATGGCATAATCAGGTTTAGCCTGCTGATTTAACCTAACAGCCGGGTCGCCATTTAAAATAGTTTCCTCTGCATTACAACGGGCAAAAAAATCATCCTGGTAATTAATGTTTACATCCTCAATGGTCTTTTTCATAATCTCACCAATACTGCCCTGGTATTGATAAGTCGCCATGTTGCGGTAAGCCCGGATGTTCCAGATATCAAGGTAGTGTACAATGCCAAAGTGGGTAGAAGCAATAAAGTTGATAGAACCTCTTTCTGGTGCCAGCACGTATTTATCAGAAAGATAGTTGCGTGTTACAAAACGGTTTTCGTTAAAATCAAATGTATTTCCGGCATTACAACCCAGCGCCAGGAACATGGGGTACTTGCCCTGGTTGTTGTAGTTAGCCGGATCGTCCAGGTTAAACTCTAATGTTGTAGGCGAAGAGTGACCATAATATGTAATCAAACTCAAACCCTGGTTAAACAGGTTTGTCAGGTCCTGATCCGACAACTGCTGCACCAAACTGGTAGAGGTTTTTGTAAACGTCGTCACCTTTGCACCATACAGCGTATCCTCAATAATCCGCTTATAGCCATTTAAAAAACCAGTTAATGATTCTGCCAGGTCTTTCTCTCCGGCACCCGCAATGTGAGCAATGTTTTTCATCCACGCTTTGTCACCGATGGAGGGTGACAGGGTTTGCTGGGCCAACTCGTAATCCTTAACCTTTTTCAGGTAAGTGCTGACTTCTTCCGGAGTAATTGCCGTTAACCGTCCAATAGGAATGGCCGGCGAAGAAACACCCGGTTCAGCTGCCAGCAACATATCTGATGCCGGCCAACCAAACGTGGGAATCATATTCAGCTTCTCTAAATTGCTTTTTTGAATTGCTGTACCAGTCGCCTCAATGCTTCTTTGGTGCAGGTAATGCACGCCTCTACCAATGATGTAAACAAATTTTGGCGCCGCCGCAAACTTGTGCCGCGCAAAACGAATAAAGTTGCGAATGCCCGCAGGATTTTTCCTGATACCAAATCCAAACTGGTCGATCAACTGCTCTTCCAGGAAAATTTTTGCATTGTAGCTGCCACCTTGAGCTGATTCGCGGTAAGCACGGTATTCTTCTACAGGGTTTGAACCGCTGGCGCCGTTAAAAAGTAAAGGGTTGGAAATAATCAGGTAATTCGCCTGGTTTTGTGCCAGGTTATAGTTCACAAAATTTCGCTGCTGCAGGGAAGCAACCGCAGAAATCTGTGCCGTGTTGTAACTCACCAACACCAGGTTACGGGCTGTTGCGGAAGGCTGCAACACAACACGAACCTGCGAACCATTCATTTCAGCTACATAGCGTCGGCCGTTTGTCAGGTCATACAGCACCGGCGCTACACCACCATCAGAAAAGCCGGCGATCTCCAGGTAATTCCCGGTAGCGGATGCCGGAAGACTAAATTCGAAATTAGTAGCGTTGCCGAAGTTAAACTGGCGGGGATAGGTAATTTCTACCCGGTGTGCCACCATGCGGTCGGTGGGACAGTTGCTGGTTCCGCAATCTTCGGTAAGATTGGTGATGGCAATAGCTGCGTTGCCCGAACTTAACAGGTTCAGGTTAAAGGCCGCTGTGTCTTTCGATTCGTTCATATACGGCACCAGGTTACCCAAAACGGAATCGCCGTTTACCGATACTTTATATCGGCGTGGGTTGTACGCATTGCCTGTTACCACGGCACTAATTGTTGGTGCCGGACCGGTGGTGGCCGGGAAAAGATTAGCGATTGTATTCGTTAACGTTGCATTGCGTGCAATGTCCGGCGATGTCCATCCTTCGCCTTTGTCGTACGAAGAAGAAAACAGGTGTTCAGATCCAACAACATAGAACAGCCCTGAATTCACCTTGTCCTTAAAATACAACCCTGTTTTGTGCATGAAATAGGGTTCGGCAGGCAGGGTATTGCCGGCAACATTGTTTGGCGTTGGTTGAAAACGAAAGTTTGCACCGGTAGAACTTACTGTCAGAAAATAGGTGGCCGAATCAGAGATCAGGCTCCACCTGTCGTTGTAATGAAACCCAGGCTCCCGAAAAAGTTCACGATCAGGCTTGCCATCGTTCATCTTTCCCCAAAACTCAATAAAGTCGTTGGCACCCAAAGCACCGGAAGCCACAGAGGTATAAATAGGCACCTGCACGCCGTTGCGCCAAAGCTGAAACTCCTGCGCCGAAGCAGCACCCAATCCAGCAGCCGCCAGCGTTGATGCCGGGATGCGGTACACGCCATCCTTGCCAACGCGAAAGCGGTAATAGGTTTTGGTATAATCAATCCACTCGTTGTTGTAGGTGTTTTGCGCAGCAGCACAAACACCTAAAAACACCAACAAGACAGCAAATAATTTTCTCATCGGAATAGGTTTTTAGTACGGACAGACAGGTTTATTTTTTCTTTTTGTTGTTTCCTACCAAATCAAACTGCAGGGAAAACACGTGTGTGTACAGCGGGTTAGATTGGTTAGCCAGGTTGGTAAACGCATAATCAATACGCACATTCTGCAAACGGAAGCCGGCTCCGGCACTTGGCTGGTAGATCCAAACTTTTTTCTGGTTCAGGGTATCACCATCGGCCAGGGCACGCTGGAAATTATTGATACCGCCACGCAGAAAAACGGAATTGTTGATATTCAGTTCAGCGCCAATTTTCGGATCAACGCTTACAGCACTGGAGCTGAGTAAGGTGTTACGTTTTCCGTCAAAGGTCAGGTCCAGGTTAGCCTCCGTTAACAGGCTTAGCTTTTGGCTGAGGCGAAAATCGTAACCACCGCCCAGCACCAGGCGAGGTGCGGTCATTTCGGTAGATTTTACCGGGATATCGTTGTTTGTCAGGTAAAGCGCTTCTTTTTCTCTTTCGGTAAACGAAAACGACCAGGCGTTAAACGTAGTGGTAATGTCGCGGGCCGAAGCACCAAAATGCCACCTTCCTGTTTTCACCTGCAAGCCGGCATCTAACCCAAAACCCCAGGCCTTGGCAAAACTGCCCACGCTGCGGTGAATGACCTTGGCATTGATCCCAAAACTGATTTTTTCATTCTCCGTTTCCTTTATTTTCTGCGCCAGCGAAAAAAGAAAAGCATAATCGGCAGAAGAAAAAGACTGAATGTTGTTGTAATTCACCGAACCATCGGGTTCCACCAAAAACAAGGTGTTCATGATGTCGTCCACCGCAAAGCGGAGGGCCGAAACACCAATGGTGCGTTTGTTATCGGAAGTAGGAAACACCAGACTTGCATAGTCGTATTTGCCAATGCCGGCAAAATACTCGGCATGCATGAGGTTGGCCTGCGGGTGATCTTTAACAGACGCCAGTCCGGCAGGATTCCAGTAACCGGCAGTTCCATCGCTTACAGAAGCCACCTGTGCGCCACCCATCGCAAGGCCACGGGCACCGGCGCCAATGTTCAAAAATTCGTTGGAATATTTTCGGAATTGAGCGTTTGAGGAAAGGGAGAGAATGCTCAGGGAAAGCAGAGCAATGGTTTTCAACTTCATTTTGGACGATTTCAGATAAGCAATGGATTGTAAATAATCGTTTTAACTGGATATTGGATGCTCTTGCAAATATAGACCGGATAATCGGAATTCATAATACAACAGCCGTAAATTACCTGCCTTAAACGTGAAAAGGCTAAGTAAATTGCCCTGCCCTGCCTACATTTGCCGACCAAAAAGTACCACAGTTTTAGTGTTGACATGTTTAATGGTTCTCCCTAACGGGTAATTGCACCGCAAACCGGCAACCTTTTAACTTTTGAACAAGGGAACTTTTAAACCCCAATCACATGAATTTTATTGAAGAACTTCGCTGGCGCGGACTGATCCAGGACATAATGCCGGGAACAGAAGAACAGCTAAACAAGGAAGTCACATCTGCTTATATTGGTTTTGACCCCACTGCCGATTCGTTGCATATTGGCAGCCTGGTGCCGATTTTAGTACTGGTGCACCTGCAAAAAGCAGGGCATAAACCTTATGCCTTGGTAGGCGGCGCCACAGGCATGGTAGGCGATCCCAGCTTTAAAAACGCCGAAAGGATAATGCTGAGCGAAGAAGTGCTGCAAAAAAATGTAGAGGGCATTCGCAACCAGCTGATGAAATTTCTTGACTTCACTCCCGGTCCCACCGCGGCTGAGATGGTGAACAACTACGACTGGTTCAAGGACATTTCTTTCCTGGATTTTATTCGCGATGTGGGCAAACACATCACCGTCAACTACATGATGAGTAAAGACAGTGTGCGGAAGCGCATTGAAGGCGATTCGGGCATTTCGTTTACCGAGTTTACCTACCAGCTTATCCAGGGGTACGATTTCTACTGGCTGTACAAAAACAAAAACTGCAAGCTGCAAATG
>DATKHJ010000133.1:0-8954 GCA_035510335.1 Flavisolibacter sp.
TGCTGGTGCTGCTGGCGGCGCTCATTAGCATACCGGTTACCTGGTGGCTGCTGCACAACTGGCTGCAGAACTACGAGTACCGCATTAGCATTAGTGTGTGGCTGTTTGCTGCAAGCTGCATTGGCGTGTTGCTTTTAACGATGGTGATTGTATGGCTGAACGCCCTGCGGGCAGCCATGGCCAACCCGGCAAAAAGCCTGCGAACGGAATAGGTGTTTAGGGATGGCTGGTGATGAGATTCTGTAAACGTTTAGGTTTATCCTGCGCTTGCGGAAGGGCACTCTTTTACGTTCTGAAACTATATTGAGCTTTGGGGTCACAACGGACACGAAGGTTTGCACGAAGAGCACAAAGCGTCGGGTGCTTTTTGCTCTTCGTGTTCCTCGTGTCCCATTTCTAAAATTCACGTCTTTCACCAACCAATCTCGCCGGTTTGCGGGTTCGTTTCTTCACTGAAAAATTTTCCTGTTGGCCCGTCCTGTCCAATGAATGCGTACCGGATAACCCGTTTGGCTGCGTCTTCTACTTCGCCGCCGTTATAACCGGTGAAATCAGTTTTGGTATAACCCGGACAAACCGCGTTGACTTTTACCTTTGTATTCCGAAGTTCGTAGGCCAGGTGGATGGTGTACATGTTCAGGGCCGCTTTTGAAGCCGCATAAACAGCATATTTCGCATAATGGTAAGCCGGCCATTCAGGGTTGCTTTGCAGCGATAATGAGCCAACGCTGGTGCTCACATTTACAATGCGGGGCGCCGGCGATTGCTGCAGTAAATCCAGAAACAATCTGGTAACCCTGGCTGCTCCAATTACGTTGGTGTTAAATGCTGCGGCAAACTGTTCTGCACTGGCTGCAAGCGCCGTGTAAGGCGGCTCTCCGCCATTGATGGCTGCGTTGTTAATGAGAACATCCAGGGCACTGGTTTTTGCACCAATCTTTTCACGGGCTGCTGTAACCGATTGTTCATCGGTCACATCCAGTTGCACTGTTTCGGCGTTGTGAAGGCCTTCCGCTTTTAATCTTTCTACTGCAACCTGCCCGTTCGCCTCATTGCGGCTGCCGATGTACACATAAAATCCTTTTTGCAACAATTGTTTTGCTGTTTCAAAGCCAATGCCCTTGTTGGCGCCTGTTATTAATGCTGATTTCATTTTTCTTTGGGTTTAAGTATGAACCCGCAAAGGTTGCCGCGCCGTAAATGAAACCGTTTACCAATTGGTAAAAAGAAGTCAGGGAAGGTTCTTTCGGATTCTGCTCAACGATTGTTGTGTAACGCCAATGTAAGAAGCTATGTAGGCCAGGGGAATGCGGTTGGCAAGCGAGGGATAGTTTTCCAGGAACTCGAGGTAACGGGTGGTGGCATCCTGCGAAATGACGGGGGCTTTGCGGGATTTCTGGTACATACACAATTGCACCATTTTGCCTTTAATGGCATCCCAGCTAACAATGATCTTCGAAAGTTCTTCCCAGTCTTGTTTCGAAAATACAAACAAGGTGCAATCGGTGCAGGCCTGCAGGTATTCGGAAGAGGCGGTGCCGGCCTCAAAGTTTACGTAATCAACCACCAGGTTGTTTTCGCTGATAAAGCAGCGGGTGATTTCCTCGCCTTTGTTACTGTAGTAGCAGCCGCGAATAACGCCTTGCACCACAAAGCCCGCCTGTCGGGGGATTTTGCCTGCCTCCGAAAAGTAGGTGTCTTTCGGCAGGCGCAGTTCGCTGGCTTTGCTGAGCACCAGGTCCGTTTGCTGCTGGTTGAGGTGGCCAAACTGCAAAATGAAGTCGAGCATTGCTTTCATTCGGCCAATGTAGGAAAAGCTGGCGTTGGATGGTTTATCATTTGGTAAAAACCGGGTGGCGCCTGATGGTTAAAAAACGGTTGCCGGTGTTGCACCGGAAAAATGTGGCTTCAGTTTTCTCTTGTTGTTACGCTGTTCATCTGCCCATTTATCGTTAATCCTGGTTGCCTATTACAGGGTCTCGTCTTCTTTGTCGAGCCGGTTTTTTGTCTTGCGGCCTTTGATGGAAGCCCGCAGGCAGTACTCGCAGTTGCAGGGCTTTTTGTTGTGACTGCCGGGGAAATAACGCCAGCCAAGCGTTTGCGGGAGGTGTTTGATTTTGCTGATTTCTTCTGCCGTGATCTTTCTGTCGACGATAAGCTCATAGCCGAGAGGATCTTCCAGGTCCATGATTTCCCTGATGGCCTCACCGAGTGTGATGTGCCGGTGTTTTTTGCCATACTTGCCGGCATAAACCATTTCGGAAGACGGCACTTTAAAGTAAACACCCACATACGACTTGGCGCCGCTGCGCTTTAGCTCTCTCAGCCACTGGTGGCTTACATAAAAGTTGGGCAGAACCGGCATGCAGTAAACGCCGGTGCCAAAGCGGCCGGTTTTTAAGCCATTGCGAAGAATGCTGGCGCTGCTTTTTTCATCGGCTAAGTGTACGAGGGTGGGCATGGGGTTGAAAGTGGTAACGGTTTAAAGCTTGGTAAAGGCAGGGAAAGTTATGTTCTTCTGTTCCAGCCATGTTGCTGGTGTAAAATAGAAAATCTTTGTTGGAAATATACACATCTGCCCCTGTTGCATGAAGCTCATGTTATTGGTAGTTCAGGAATTAAGGATTCGACTCAAAAGAGCATTCTTTTCAGGTGCAGGCCAATCTTCACTCTCGTACCTGAAGTCACGGAAACTCCGCAAAGCGTTTCGCAATGATGTTTGAAACTGGCTAAGATTAATCTCAGTTTGTAGTTTGGTCTCCGTTGTAGAAATATCCTGATTATTGAAGTCCTCCACAAATTGTATCTGCAACACAGCAAGATTTAGGATTGGTTCAACCTTTAGGATATATGCTTCAGGCTCCAGATAAAAGTAACATTGTGCAGTCTTTCCATCATCTAGTTGCGCCACCATCTCAGCTAACTGGTCTATGACATTCACGCCGAGGTCTGAGGCATCTAAAGTCAACTGAAATCCATTTACTTTAATCTCAACGGGAAGCCATCCGGCACTTGGTTTACTTAGTATTAAACTACTCGATTGCATAGAGGAAATTAATTGCGTACAACGGAATGGCATTTGTTCAGGAAGGGAATTTTATTCTACTGCTTCATCCTTGTTCCCAAAGCAAAATAGAAATAATTAGCTGACTAAAGTACTGCTGCATTTATTGCATGATTACTATATTACCTGCAGGCTTTCTTTTTTGATTCGTATGCCGCTAAAATTTCATCAAGGCCAAGAAGCCGATCTTCAAAGACAGGCTTATATACTATGCCATTGATAATCTTTTCATAACCGTTTAGCTGAAAGTCAGCCTTGCCAACAGACAACAGCTCAAATTCATAATCTTCCGCCAACCGAAGCATAAATGCTCGCTTTCCTTCATGATTGAAGAGTTCAAAATCTGTAATCTTAAGCTCAATATTATTATCAAGCTCTGTGTACTTACCATGATAAATGTGTTTTACAAACCTTAAAGAGTGTGAATCTTTCAATCTTGGTTCCCAGCTTAATGTTGTAATGTCATTGCAGGTACTTTTGAAAACATCAAAGCTTTGAATGTTTGTTTTATCCTGGGCTTTCATGTCAACAAGCAAACGTGCTAAGCTGTCAATAGTAAATCTCTCGGATTTTCCTTCGATCAAAATAGTATTTCTGCCGTGCTTATGCTGCTTGAATTTGAATAATAAAGAATCAATAGTTTCCTTTAATCCTGTTTGTTGGAAGCTTGTTTGTTCCCTGTTATAGATTACGGCCTTAGACTCAGGCTGCTTACATCCGAAGCTGACTATCCAAATGAAAATAATTGTAGTTAAAAGTTTGTTCATGCAGCTTGCAGGTAACTGTTATCATCCGCATCTTCCCCATTGCGCTTTCCCACCCACAAAATAACCATTCCCTTCAAAACCAAAAACTTACAGATGCGCTTTTCTGTTATTCAATCTTCCAACTCACGCCACCCTGCCAATTCAATAACAAAGGGCCGCATCTTTCCTTGCGCTGTTCGCACCAAACAAATCAGCCACTTCGCCCAATACTATGGCGGCGGCTTACAGCGCAATCCGACTCACCACATCACTGTACATCTCCTGCTGCTTAACGCCAATGGCAGCCACCCGGCAGGCATATTCCCGGCCGCTTTGCAGGCCGGTGAACTTCATTTTGCACACCGTGCTCAATGAGCTGCCCCACTTGCTTTCTGCCGTAACCGGGAAAGGCGTAATCTGGTACATGTAAGCCCTGGCACCCACCACCCGCCGCAAGCGCAGCAGCAGCTCGCCACGGTTGGCGCCATTGCTAAGCGCAAGGCCCTCCGGAACAGAAATGGCCAGTGTGGCCTGCGGCACCTTGCTAATGGTAAAGCCCGAAGTCATCACCTTTATCTTGTCGCCGGCGGCGGTAAACAACACATAGTTACCCAGCAGGTGAAGCTTATCCACCAGGTTGCTGCGGGCGGCGTACTTGTACCCCACGGACAAGTCCGAAAGGTCTTGCTGCTCATTGCTTTAAATTTTTAATTGTCTTTCGTCGATTGTTTAATAAGTGAGGCTAACGACGTGGTGTTACTGCAGGTGGGCTTTTATTGCTGTGTCTGCCAGTTGCTGCCGCCGATTTTATAACTGAAAGTACAAGTTTACAATTAGCTGATGAAGAGAATTCTGTCAAGCCTGGATGTTGTACAATAGCGATTTGCTGACGATCGAATTTTCGTTCTCATTTGACAGCAATACGTTTGTTATACGCCGCTTTATTTTGCGTACATCTTTAGCGATTTAAGATATTTCTTGTTGTTACTCGTTTTGAAATACTTGTCAAGGTCGGTCAAAGTCATTTTGAAAAGCGTCATACTTTCTTTGTCATGATAAGGAGACCAAAAGCGAAATAATTTTTTGGTGTCGCCGTAATATGCTCCTGTTATTGTTATACCGTCAAAGCCCTGTACATAATTTTTTGTTGTGTCGGGCAATCTGTTGTCAATATAACCAGGATAGCTATAATTGGAAAAGAAATTTAAATATGCAGTGTATGTCTCGTTTGAGAGTATTGCAATTGCTGTATCAATTTTTGCCTTGCCGTTAACTACTGTAACTGTTTTGAAGAGTCCTTTGTTGTTTCCTTTGTCCTTATAAACAATTAGCTGTGAGGGATTATGAAAAGAGGGGCGGTACATGATTGAAAAAAGCGTGTCTGCTGATGCCTGTCCATATGAAAATGATAGAGTGAATGCCGCTAAAAATGTCAAGATGGTCTTTGTCATCATTTTTTATAGAGTAGATGCAATAAATTTTAAAGTTGCATAAAAGTTGAATACAACGGTTTTCAACTTTAAGAAGTAAGAGCAGTTAACCTTTGTTTTACGCCTAAGCATCCTTTCTCCATGAGCCCTTGCGGGAGACTCGCGGAGAAAGAGAAAATAGTTATCCATTGGTTCCAAATCTATTCGTCTGCCCATATTGCCTGAAGCCCAGGTTATGTGTCGTTTCAATGAGCACTAAACTGGCATTTCTTTTCACCTTTGAAGTCAAAGTGTCTTCGATGTGATATTGTGTTTCCGTGTCGATTTATAAGGAGCACTTCTATATCTGCCGAAAAGGTTTTAAAATTAATAGGCGCTTCACTGTTATAGTGTGCTGTGTAAGTTATGTATGAGCTGCCCTTATTAGTTTGCCTGTTGTTCCTTGGTAGTTTGTCGAAGGTATCAGCTAAATAGTCCTGCCAGTATGCTCCGTCTTCATATTGTCCTTTATACCCTGAAGTGTCTTGGTTTCCTGTGTAGTAAGAGTACATGGTGAAATGATTAAACTTTGGGAAAAAAGCGTCATTTGTCAAAGCAGGTCTTATGGAAACGCTTTTCACAAAAAGTGAATCATTTCTTTTGATTTGTATTTCAATTCCAAGGTACTGATATTGTCCTTGCCACATCCTTGCTGAAGCACTTATTGTTGTATCTGAATCAATTGCTGAATTGTTCGATATAGGCTTGTAATCAGTACTGCACCTACAAGAAACAAAGAATATTGTGAGGACTATTATTGATAGCTTGTTCAAAAGGTGGGTTTGTTTAAATGCTACAAAGCGCATGTTAGCCGTTGTTGTTCTTGTCTTATTTACAAGACCCTGGTTGGCACTATTGTCATCATAACCCTTAGGCATAAAAAACCAAAGAAGAGTATTCCGAAAGTCCAACTGGTCCACCGATAAAGAGAAATATTTGTTTTTCTCCTGCCAAAAATTTGAAAGATAAAAGTCAGAAGAGATTGCAAAACAAGTATGTCAACAAACAATGCGTTGTTTTGCTGTTTTGTCTTTCGCATTCTTTCAAGGTTAGTCCACTCCTTGAAGTCTCCGTAACTTTTAGTCCCAGCACTTTCACAGTATTTAATTTCCTGCTGCTTTACGTTATTGTCACTAACTATTCTCCAACTTACGAAAGCAACAAATAACAATATGAACAGGGGAATAGAGACCATCCAATATTTCTTATCTGTCATTATAAATATTGTCAGAAGAATGTTTGTGATGAAAAGAAGTATGAAAAATACGATATGTCTTGCTTATGATTTACGAACTGCTGGCATTTCTCTTTCTCCGCGAGTCTCTCCCAGCAATTATCCTTCGTGTGGGCAGACTCGCGGTTCGCTGACCAACAGCGAGTCCGTTGCCGGAGACTCGCGGAGAAAAATATACATCTTAGAATTCCCTGACCGAAACGTCCATGCCTGCCGTATGAGAGCCGTTCACCAGATTCCCAATCGTGTCTCTTTTAACGAAGATTATATAATATGACTTATACTTACTTGTATCAGCTATTGATCGATGGATACTTGACGCAATGGCTGTGAATTCCTTTACGCTTGCTTCAATTTCAGTTGGAGGAAGTTTTGTACTGTTGATGAAGGAAACCGTTAGGGAAGAATCGGTAGCATCGTCATCCTCCCAATTCTCATATTCTACGCTTGCAAAATTGTAAACGGATTGAAGGCTATCCATCGTCATTCCCTTGTCTCTGAATTGCGGTGCTAAGGCAGAAGTACTTGGCTCGGCTGACTTTGGTTTATTGTCCGCTGTACAAAAGCTGAGCGATAAGGAAAGAGCCACCGCAAAAAAGGTTGTAAATAAATTTCTCATATTAGAACTGGTTGTTTTGGTTGCGCATAACGAAGAAGGACCTGGCAATTAGGGGAATCTGAAATACATATGCTTTCTTTCTCCGCGAGTTACTTGCAGGAGACTCGCGGAGAAAGACAGTGTTTGTTCTGACTAGGTTATTCTGTTGGCATTTTAATCAGAATGTGGTAAAGTGTTACCTCTGTCATTTCTCTTAAATGTAGAGTTTTGATAACTCTAATGTTTACATATTTTGCCTCACTTAAAGCAGTTTCAATTTTCGGAAACCTGAATTCTAATTCTGAATTAATATATTCTAAATAGCTTGAATAAAGGTTGTCAAACTTATTGTCTTGGATGTTACAATAAACTAATAAATATTTAGTTGTCAGCCCTTTTGTAAGCTCCCCTGAAAATAGTACGTTTTGAGAGTAGACTTTTTACTTATTACTTTTAAAACGTAGAACATGAAAAAGAGCACATTTACGCCTCAGCAGATTGCCTCTATTTTGAAAGAGTTTGATGGCGGAAAGACAGCCGAACAAATTCAGCGGGAACATGGCGTGAGCAAAGCCAGTTTGTACAAGTGGCGGCAACGCTATGGTGGTATGGAAGCCACAGAACTCAAGCGGATCAAAGAACTGGAAGAAGAAAACGCCCGTTTGAAAAGGATGTATGCTAACCTGGCCATGGAATTGGACGCCGCCAAATACATCATCGAAAAAAAGCTCTAAAGCCTTGCGAAAAGCGGCGCATTATCCAGGAGCTGCGCCGGGAACGACCCCACGACACCAGCAAGGCGTGTCGACTGCTCAGAACCAGCCGCAGCGCCGTGGCCTATAGGTCCATAAAAAACGATAAGGTGCTCATGGATCAACTGGAACGGTTAGCGAAAGACAATCCTGTAGAGGGGTTCTGGAAGTGTTATGGTCGCCTGCGTAACAGCGGAACGGTGGTCAATCATAAACGGTTGCACCGGGTATACAAGAAAATGGGCCTCCCGCTTCGCCGCAAGGTAAAGAAGCGCCTGCCCGGAAGGGTTAAAGAACCCTTGGCAGTACCGGATGGCTTTACCCAAACCTGGAGCATTGATTTTATGAGTGATGTGTTAAGCAACGGCACCAAGTTCCGCTCCTTTAATGTCATTGATGATTTCAACCGCGAGGTGCTCTTCATCGAAACCGATTACTCACTCAGGAGCAGCCGGGTGATCTGGGTATTAAGGCATCTAATGAACCGCTATGGTAAACCGCAGAAAATCCGTATGGATAACGGGCCGGAGTTTGTTGCCAATCTCGCCAAAGGGTGGAGCGAGGCAAATGACATCGTGTTCCACTACATACAGCCCGGCAAGCCGACGCAAAATGCCTATATCGAGCGGTTCAACAAAACTTATCGGGAGGGTGTGCTGGATGCTTACTTCTTTGACAGCCTAGATGAAGTAAGAGAGATAACAGCGGTGTGGGTAGCGGATTACAATAACCACAGACCACATGATGCATTAGGCGGCCTATCGCCAACAATGTATAAAGAAAGAACCCCTCAATCTCCTGGGCTGCGTTCTGCTTCGGCTACGCCTTCGCTCCACTCCGCCCAGGAGATTGAACGAACCAAAACAAAACAACTTTCTACTTCTGAACCGTACTAAAAATGGGAAGCCTACAATATGGCCAATAAAAAAATGAAATGCTTGCTCCACATGGGCGCTATGGCAGCTATAACTTATGATGAAGGAATCAGAATTTATTACAAACGAAAAGTAGCAGAAGGCAAAAATAAAATGAGTATTTTGAATGCGGTTCGTAATAAACTGGTCCTGAGGATAGCGGCTGTGATTAGAGAC
>DATKHJ010000134.1:0-4249 GCA_035510335.1 Flavisolibacter sp.
CTTCCGGCACATTCCGGTGCACCTGATCTCCGGTGAGGAAAACCGCCTGCTGGCCATGCAACGAGGTGCCCGCAGCTTCAACCTGAAGCCGCTGAAATCGGAAGCGCTTTCTATTTTGTTTGAAGACATTATCCAGTACCGCGAAGACCGGCCAAAACGGGTGTTGATTGTGGAAGACAACGAACTGGATTCATCGCAGATCGCAAAAATCCTTGACAGCGGCGACACCATTCTGCAGATGGATTTTGCGAACAACGGCCAGGATGGATTAGCCCGTTTAAAGGAAAAAAATTATGACTGCGTAATTGTTGATTACGTGCTGCCCGACATTGGAGGAATGGATTTTGTGACACAAATCCACGAAGCAAAAAAAGACCGCATGTTGCCCGTGCTTGTTTACTCCGCCAAAGATTTTTCGCCCAAAGAAAAAACACAGTTGAAGCAGTACGCCAACCGCATTCTGCTGAAGGACGTGAACTCGGTGGATCTTTTGCTGGAAGAAGTGGTGATGTTGCTACACATTAACCACAAAGAGCTGAAGCCGGAAAAACAGATGATCATTGAAAACCTGCGGTCAAGGGAAGATGTGCTGGCGGGTAAGAATGTGCTGGTGGTGGATGACGATGTTCGCAATTTGTTTGCACTAACCACGGCGTTTGAGCGTTATAACATCAACACCATTACTGCAGAAAGCGGGCAGGAGGCTATTAACATCCTGGCCGAAAATAGCAGCGTTGACATGGTACTGATGGATATTATGATGCCGGAGATGGACGGATACGAAACCACGCAGAAGATACGGCGTGAGCACAAGAACAACGGTTTGCCCATTATTGCTGTAACCGCCAAGGCCATGAAAGGCGACCGCGAGAAATGCATTGAAGCCGGCGCTTCGGATTACATTACCAAACCTGTCAAAATCGATCAGTTGCTTTCGCTGATGCGTGTATGGCTGTATAAATAAAGTTGAATGGAAAACCTTATGACAGCGGAAGACATCAGGCAGGAGTCGCCCACCCGCATTCTGGTGGTTGATGACCGGGAGGACAACTTGTTCTCCATTGAAACCATCCTGGAAAACGAGGCCTACGAAATTGTAAAGGCCACTTCGGGTAAGGCTGCGCTGAAGATTCTGCTGACCCAACACGATTTTACGCTGATCCTGATGGATGTGCAGATGCCGGACATGAACGGTTTTGAAACCGCCAACCTGATTTACCAGCGGGAAAAACTAAAGCACATTCCCATCATTTTTATTACCGCACACAACTACAACGACGAGCATGTGTTTGAAGGTTACAAGATTGGTGCGGTTGATTACATCTACAAACCCATTAACCCGGAATTGCTTCGCTTTAAGGTTGGCGTGTTTGCCGAAATGTACCAGAAGAATCATCAGTTGATGCTGCAGGAAAGAAAACTGAAGCAGATGAATGCCAACCTGGAAAAAGAAATTGAAGAGCGCCGCATTTCCGAAGAAAAGATACGTTTGTTGAACCAGCAATTGCTGGAGAACAACGCCAACCTGAAAGCAACCATTGAAGAACTGGACCGCTTTGCTTACGTGGCCTCGCATGATTTGCAGGAACCCTTGCGCAAAATTTTGGTGTTTAGCGACAAACTACTGAACAGCCAGAAGGAACTGGTGTCGGACGAGATGGTGCGTTACATGGAAAAAATTGTAAAGGCTTCGGGGCGCATGCAAAAGCTTATCAGCGACCTGCTGATCTTTTCACGTCCGGCCGATACCAAGGACAGCTTTGTGGAAGTGGACCTGCAGGAACTGGTGGCCGAAGTGCTCTCAGACATGGAAGTGGAGATTGAAAAAAGCAGTGCGCAAATCAGGGTGGAAAGCTTGCCAAAGCTGCGGGGCATTCCCAGCCAGATGCGGCAGTTGTTTCAAAACCTTATCAGCAATGCCATCAAGTTCCGCAAGCCCGATGCTCATCCAAAGGTTTCGGTTTACACGGCGCTTTATCCAGCGGTGTTGGATGCACCCAACCTTTCGCATTGCCGCATTGTAATTGAAGACAACGGCATTGGGTTCGACAGCAAATACGCCGAAGATATTTTTGTGGTGTTCAAGCGGCTGCACAGTTACCACGAGTATGAGGGAACAGGTGTGGGCTTGTCCATTTGCAAAAAAATTGTTGACCGCCACAACGGACGCATCAGCGCAGAAAGCAAGCCCAATGAAGGCGCTAAATTTATTCTCGATTTCCCGGTTGCGCTTCAACACGATCCGCCGTTGAAAGTCAGCAGCAGTGAATATTCGTTTTAGAGAGGCTTGTAGAAGGGAGTTATACGTGATGTTGGGAGAATAATTATTCTTCTCAATCAATGAAGTGTTTGCGGTGCGTTTCCTAACCTCTTTTTATGTTGAGGGCAGGCGAATGCTTACTTCATTTGATATTGTGAAGTACTTATACCTCTTCTAAATAAAAATATTCTTTTCGCAACTGCGAAACAATCCAGAACAGAAACAAGGTGGCAAAGAAGGAAAGAGAAGGATCGTAAATTTCAGGCTGTGCAAAAAAGATCGTGTAAAGAAGCCAGCCAAGCGCTGACAACAAAATGATGTACTTTGAAACAAAGCCGATGTCAGTGTATCCTTCTTTGATAATAAACTCTCTTGTTTCTGTGCCGATGGCATCAAAAGTCAGGGCTTTGCTTTTGTTAATCACAAGAGTAAGTTCGCCGGCTTCTGTGTCAAATTCTTTCATCGTGGAGGGATAAAAGCCGTTGTAACGGTTGTCGATAAGTAGTCGTGCAGGAATCCTTTTGAGTATTCCTTTGTGGCTTCGGGTGATTCTGATACGAACAAGGCGGCTAATGTCTTTTTCCTGCATGGTTAGAAAGTCTGTGTTGTGGAGTAGAACGTTAGAGGTGTTTCTGAAGCAGCGGCATTTCGTTTTTCCTCAGTCTTATCAATATTTTATTATTCTCTATACATTTCATAAGTAATGCCCTTTGACTTGAACAAGGCGTATAATTTTTCCCAAGTTTCTTGTTCAATATCTGTCAGTCTAATGTCTTTTGATGTGCTGAAGTTTATACATCCAAAGCAAAGTTCAATATAGGAAAGCTTTGCCTTGTTTATAATGACTATTGCATGATGTGGTGCAAAGCATCTGCCTTGCTCAATCATGTTGTCCTTTCGATAGCTAAGCATCTTTGCCAATTTTAATTTCAGTGGCGTCAAGAAGCACTTTCTCTTGAACACTGTTTTCGTTTAACCTTCCATCGACAAACAAGGGAAAACTAATTTCCTTTCCCAAGCTGTCAACCTCAACGATTGAAGAACCGGGAACTGATTTGTGACTAACCAAAAAGACACTATCGGCTCTATTCAACTTTGTTGTTAACGATTGCTTCTGGCTGTGAGCAACAATAGTGCTCACAACAAAAACAAGTATTAAGAAAAATCTGCTCGTTGGATTGCGCATAACAGTTATTATGCGAACCTAACCCAATTTGTAATTCCAGTCAATCCTCTTTTATCTGCATCTTAACGTCTCCGTGTCGTGTTTGTTAAGAGCACAAATTCGTACCCATACATCCGATACAAAACGGGTTAAAAAAATCGGTACTTGTCATTTATTAGTAAGCGATTCAAAATGCGATACAGTTGACAATCGCAAGAGGGATGGCAGCGGTTACCCCGCTGAAGCCTTTGCAGCCGGGCCTCGTGGCTGAGTAAAAGCGCACAGCCCGACCCGCAGCGAAGCATCGCTACTGTGCTGCAGCAGCGAAGGGACTTGCCCAAACAATTGCTGTTCAATCATCTTCAACCGTGCTTATGAGGGTATCGATATTATTGATGAGATGAAGCGTTGGTATAGATAAAAATGAACTTAGTTTTGGCCCGCAAACTTCTTACTAACATCTACAAGCTAAAAACCATGGAATCATTTGCATCGCAAAACACAACCGCCTACCAGGTGAACGATTCAGCGGCCGCCATGTGCCCGTTCTTAAACGGCGCTACCAAACAAACAGCCGGCTCGGGCACCCGCAACCGCGACTGGTGGCCGAACCAACTACGGCTGAATATTCTTCGCCAGCATTCTTCCTTGTCGAACCCAATGGACAAAGACTTTAACTACGCAGAAGAATTTAAAAGCCTTGACCTGGCTACCGTAAAAAAGGAGTTGGTTGAACTGATGACGAAGTCACAGGCGTGGTGGCCGGCCGACTATGGTCATTATGGTCCCTTCCTTGTTCGCATGGCCTGGCACAGTGCAGGTAC
>DATKHJ010000135.1:0-3389 GCA_035510335.1 Flavisolibacter sp.
CCCCAAATACTAATCGCTTTTACTCGCCGCTGGTGCTAAACATTGCTGCGCAGGAAGGCATTAGCATGAGTGAACTGGAGAACATTCCGGGCACAGGTGCAGAAGGAAGAGTTTCCAAAAAAGATATTCTGCAATATGTAAGCGACAAGAGAACAGGAAAAGTGAAGCAGCCGGAAGCCGGAAGTCAGAAGGCGGAAGAGAGAAAGCCGCAGGAGATGGTGATTCCGATGAACAAGGTGGAGCAAAAGAGCGAACAGCCGCAGGCAAACAACCAGTTGACAACCTATAGCGGTAACGTGGAGATTATTGAAATGGACCGCATGCGCAAGCTCATTGCCGATCACATGGTGCGCAGCAAGCATACATCGCCACACGTTACCTCGTTCACGGAAGCCGACGTAACCAACCTGGTAATGTGGCGTGATAAAGTGAAGAAGGAATTTGAAAAACGCGAAGGAACAAAGATCACGTTCACCCCACTTTTCATTGAAGCCATTGTTCGTTGCATTAAGCGTTTCCCGCTGATCAACAGCTCTGTTGATGGCAACAGGATCATTGTGAAAAAAGACATCAACATTGGCATGGCAACAGCGCTGCCAAGCGGCAACCTGATTGTACCGGTGATTAAGAACGCCGATGGCTTTAACCTGGTTGGTTTAGCCAAACAGGTTAATGGAATGGCCGATGCAGCACGCAACAACAAACTGAAGCCGGAAGATATTTCGGACGGCACGTTTACACTGACCAATGTGGGAACCTTTGGTAGCCTGATGGGAACACCCATCATTAACCAGCCGCAGGTAGCGATACTGGCCGTTGGAGCCATCAAAAAACGTCCGGTTGTTGTGGAAACACCGCACGGCGACAGCATTGCTATTCGTCACATGATGTATCTCTCCATGAGCTATGACCACCGCATTGTGGATGGCAGCCTGGGAGCAACCTTCCTGACGGCCGTAGCGAATGAGCTGGAGAACTTTGATAGTAGCCGGCAGTATTAAAAAGCCTCCCTAAATCCCTCCGAAGGAGGGACTTCTCTGCAGCACAGACCCTAGTTTTTCGATGATACTTTAAAGACTCAATCATACCTTGATTGAGTCTTTTTTATTTACCGCTGAGAACAAGAGGAAATAGAGTTAACACGGAGGAATTTCGTTGCGTCGCTGCGGCGTTGCGTGAAATCCTCTTAGATGAAGGGAAAGTGTGAATCCAATAAGTTACTTACTTAAGCTGGCCTGCTGTGCGTTTGAAATCCCCTCCACTGGAGGGGATTGGGGAGGCTCCCCTACCTCACCGTTGTTTGCGGCACTTTTATTTTTTCAAACGAATAACTGCTCCCTTTTTTCTTCACAATAAAGAGGCTGCCATATTCTGTTTCCGGCAAATCAGTTAAGGTATTTGTGCCCAAGAATCGGTTCACCAAATCATCTACCGTATTGGAATGTCCAACAATTAGGATATTATTCTTGTTCACAGCTTTTAAACTGTCAACCATAACATTCGCCTGCTGCGGATTGTACAAATTAATGGGCAGGCTAAAGTGCTCACTGGTAGGCTTTGCTGTTGCCCTTGTCCGGTTAAAGTTGGTGGAATAAATACCGGCAATCTTTTTCGTCTTCAGGTAATCCAGCAAGTCCAATGCCTGCTTCTCTCCTTCCGGCGTTAGCTGCGGGTCGGTACTCATAGTGCCGGCTCTTTCCGCATGACGCGAAATATAGTATGTGGTAGTTGAGCAAGAAGACAGGAATGAAACAACAAACAAGGCGTAGACAATTTTCTTCATCGGTGTTGATTTTAACCTGCTTAAAGGTAAACAGGTATAGCTTTTGAAAGATTGTTGGTGTAAATTAGGAAATCAAATTCTACAGCTATGAAACAATTATCGGAAACCTGGTTTGCAGAAGGATACATTGATTTCGAATTGAAGAAGTACACGCTGCTGGCTTACCTGAAGCAGATCAACCAGTATTTTGACGAGAACAGGCTTTACCCGCAACTCTCCGATCTTATTTTTCACTACAACAACATTGTTGCTTTTCGGGAGAATAAAAAATATTTGCAGGAACACTTTCCCAAAAAACTCACGGGCATTCAAATTGAAAAATTGCAAGTGCTATATGAGCAGATGATAGAAGACAATGAGCTGATGCAGGAACTGGAAGACATCATTAACTTCTCTGCCGGCAAGATGAAAACAACCATCAGCAACGGAACGGAGATTTATGAATTTGTAGAAGAGAATCTAACTATTACACCAATCGGCATTTTGCCGCTGGATGTGCAGGAAGGTTATTTCTTTTTAAGCTCGGGCAACAGCAAAGCCACCCGTGTTTACCAGTACCGTCTTTCTATTTTTGAAAAGCACAACGAAAACTTCCGCAGCATCAAAACATCCTATATTGAAATGATGCAACGCAGCATGGCCAATACGTACGAGAACATTAAATACGAGTTGATCAAAAGTCGCAACGATCTCCCCAACCCGGCCGTGTACAGCATTGAAACGGAGTTGAGCTTCCCGGTAGAAGAAACACTTCTGCCAATTGCCAAACGAAGCCTGGTGAAATTTATCAGCCTGCCTTCTGCCTAGTATTTGAATACGGTGCAATTGCACTGCATTATTACCCGGGTATCGCCGGCATCTATATCTGCCTGCCGGCGAATTTGTATCATTGTTTCCAGCGTTTTTCCACCGGCAGGTGTTGGTGTTCCTTGCGGTGTGTAGGTGCCAACCAACGGATTGCCTGACTGGTAAAGCGGCCCTTGTGTAAACACCAATGTGTTGCCTGAATGATTAAAACCATACCTACCCGTTGCTTCGCCAAACTGGTAAACCTCGTCTGATAAAATGTAGAGCGGCGAGGTTACCTTATCGCCATCAGGCGATAATTCCCAGCAATCGTAGCGTCCTTTCTGTACCGGGTTTTGCTTGCTTTTTTCTTCTGCAATTCGCGTTGCCCTATCGCTTTTTGAAAGCGGCTGCCTTTCCTGGCAACCGGAAAAACAAACAAGGGCAAAGCAAACGGCGAAAATGCACTTCAGTTGCATGGTAACAAAAGGCTAATCAATCAACAGTTTGCAAGCCCCAATCCTTGCCTTTTTTTACAGCGGGCACACCATCGGTGATCCATTTCGCCGGCTTCTCGCCTTTCAGCAGCCAGTCAAAAAACTGCTGTTCGCGAATCTGGATATCCTTCCGGTTTTTTCTTTCTACCAGGTTGTGGGCTTCACCATTGTAATTCAGCATCCACACTTTTTTGCCCAGGCGGCGCATGCCGGTGAACAATTCAATTCCCTGGTACCAAGGCACAGCACCATCGGCATCGTTGGCCATAATAACCAACGGTGTTTTTACTTTCGGCAGGTGAAACAGCGGTGAGTTTTCAATG
>DATKHJ010000136.1:0-4774 GCA_035510335.1 Flavisolibacter sp.
AAAGAAGAACTCTTCCACTACCTGGCCTATTACAATCACGAACGTCATCACCAGGCCATCAACTGCAAACCCATCAAAATGCTCAACAAAACAACCCTATGAAAACTACAAACCCCGTTACCGAATTACGGAACACACACAAGTGCGACGCAAGAGACGCTAAATAGAAAAACAAAGCTGGCCCCACAAGAACCAGCTTTGCTATTACTAAGATTGAAAGAAATAGAATCTAATAAACCTAAGTCTGTCCTTCAGGGGGACAGGGAGTAGCTCAATACTGCCCCGTACTCAACATCACCAGCGTACAAGCAATAACCGGTTCGATGCCGGCCTGCTTTGCCAGTTGAATCAGCTCAGGGTTTTCGGTGCCTGGGTTGAAGATGATGCGTTTGGGTTTTAATCCTAAAATGTAGTCGTAATATTCTTTCTGATTCTGCGGGTTCAGGTACAACGTAACGGTGTCCACCTCGTCGGCTTCCACGTGTTCTTTGTGTACTTCAACACCATTCACGGATGTTTGTTTTCGTCCTACTGCCACCACCGGGTGCTGATGCGCCTGCAGCCGGTTGATAGCAAGATAGCTGTAGCGGGAAGGGTTGTCGGAGGCACCCAATACCAATGTTTTTTTTGCTGCCATAAGGTGTAAAATACAAAGGCTGTGCCTTAAAACGGTTTCCCGTGCGTGGTGCTGATGAAAGGCTTTGCCAGGAACGGAAATGTTTTAAAAGTAGCCACCAGCAAATTGCTAAGGCTGTTGCTGCCGAAGAAGGATTGCAGCAGGCGGCCTATTCGTAAGCGGGATGCAAACTGTTGCTGCCATTGCCGGCTGTATTGTGCTGCCAGTTCAGAAGAATCAATTTGTTTTTGCAGGTAGCGGTCAGCCAAGTTCGCCGCAATTTTGGAGGTGTGCAGGGCAATGCTCATGCCGTTTCCGCACAGCGGTGTAATCATACCGGCCGCGTCGCCCAGCATCAGCATGCCGTTTTCCACTTTTGTTTTCTGACGGAAACTGATCTGCGAAATGGTGACGGGAAAATCGGGCAGAAATTCGCTTTGTAAAAAAAGCTTTTCCAGATGCGGATTCTGAAACAAAATTTGCTGCTGCATTTGTGCAATGTTACTGCCGGAAGCCTTCAGGTTTTTTGCTTTGGTGATGTAGCAAAGGCAGTACATGTTGTTCTCTATTTTTGAAATACCGCAATACCCATCTTTAAAATTATGCAGACCAATAACATGCTCCGGCCAGACCGTTTTTACATGGTACTTCACGCCAATGTAATTGCTTAAGCGGTCGGCGTGCTGGTGAACAAAAGGGCGGTTCCATTTTACATCCAGGTTGCTTCGTTTGCCAAACGATCCGCACACAAGCTTTGCCGTAATTGTTTGTCCGGAAGAGAGCACACGATAGGCGCCATCAACACGAACAACATCATCAACCTTTGTTTTTTGAAGAAGCGTTACACCGCAAGCCTGCGCAATTTCTGCAAGCGTGCTATCCAGCAAATACCGGCTGATGCCAAAGCCACCCAATGGCAAACCTGTTGTCAGTTGATTACCGTTTGGTGCTGTTAATTGCAACGTATTAATGAGGGGAAGATGAAGCTGTTCCAGGTTCAGTCCAAGCGAGGTCAGAAAGTTCCAGCTTTCCAGGCTAATGTACTCGCCGCACACTTTGTGAAACGGGTAGCTTTCTTTCTCCAGCAAAACAACGCGGTAGCCTTTTTTGCCTAGCTGGATGGAAGCCGCAAGCCCGGCCAGTCCGCCGCCAACAATTGCTATGTCATAATCAGTTTGCATGTGTGTTGCAGGTTATAAGCCAGCGAAATGCCCAGCGCCAGTTACAACGATAATTTGTAATGCCAGCGAGGCTAAAAAGCCGTTGCCAATCCGCTCGTTTAAAGCCGCGTTGTACCGAAAGCGGCGCATCGTTTTTTACAAGATAACTCTTTGAAAAAAGCGCTGTCAATGCCTTAATGGAATAGTAAGCCAGCGGGTGACGGTGAAGATCGTTAATGAAAAAACCAAGGGCACTGTTTTGCTGCATCCATTGCAGTTGTTGCATCATTTCATCGTCGGTAAAATGGTGGCAGAAAAGCGATGAAAAAACAATGTCAGGTTTTGTAGTAAATGTTGCTTGCCGGTAATCGGAGTGCACAAAGCTGATGCCTTTGTTCGCTTCTACACTTTCGGCAAAGGCAATGCATTCGCTATTCATGTCAACACCCGTTAGTGAAACAGAAAGTTTTTTCTTCTGCGCCCATGTTTCAATAGCCCGTAAATTATCGCCGCCGCCGCAGCCAATTTCTACGATAAGAATTTGTTTTTTTGGTGTGGTATTTTGAAGAAGCGCTGCAACACCTGCTTGTGTAATGGCATGTCCACCGAGCAAGCGGTTAATGGTGTCAAGCTCCTGCATGTTTCGCCGGATATCGCTAAACGGAATGTTGGCCCCGTCGAGCAGTTCTTTTTTGTAGGAGCGTTGGCGAAAGGATGACATGAGGCGAATTTCTAAAGTTTCTGTAGCGAAAAGTTTGTTGCCGGTAAGACGAAAAGACGGGAAGCGTGAATGTTATCTTTTCTCACCGGAAAAAAGTCAATGGTTCAACAAAGCTTACCGGTGTGCTGTAAACGTTTCCACCGTCAGACCCGGACCAAAGGCTGCGCCAAATACATTCATTCGTTTTTTGTCTTCCATCAGTCGTTTTAAGACAAACAAAATAGTGGCAGAAGATAGATTGCCAAACTCCCGCAACACATCGTACGAGCATTGTAATTGCCCGTTGGTAAAGCCAAGACTTTTGTGAATGGCCTGTACTATTTTTTTGCCGCCAGGATGAATGCACCAGTGCGAAATATCACCTGCCGATTTCCCGTTTTTTCGCAACGCCTTTTCTGTAATGGCAGCAAAATCTTCTTCAATCAGTTCTGGTATATAGCCGCTCAGCGTCATTAAAAAACCAGAAGAAGAAAGCTCCCAGGCCATGTCACGTTTGCCCTTTGGATTTATCTCGCTGTAAAAGCCATCTATAAAAAGCCCTTCAGGTTTTGCCTCGTCGTGCATCACCAATACTGCTGCGGAGCCATCGCCAAACAACAGCGACGAAGCCATGTTGTCCATTGTAGCTTCTTTCTGAAAATGCAGCGTGCAAAGTTCCGTGCAAACAATCAGCACATTGGCTGTCTTTTCTGCTTTGCAAATGGCATCGGCAAGCTTCAGCGCATGCAAGGCCGCATAGCAGCCCATAAAATTGATGGATGTGCGAAAAATGGTTTTGGGCAGATCCATTAAGTCCATCACCTGCAGGTCTAACCCCGGAGCACTCATGCCCGTGCAGCTAACGGTGATGAGATGTGTAATGTTTTCCGGTGCGTAGGTATGCGACAGGCAGTCCCGGATAGCATCAACGGAAAGCAACGGCGCTTGCCTGGTGTACACGGCCATGCGTTGCTCCAGTGTGGGAAAAGGTTCGAGGTTTTCAGTTGGCGGGTAAAACTTCCATTCGTGCAAGGCTTTTGAGTAATCGGGAATCACCGAATAGCGTTGCTCTATTCCCGATTGCGCATACATAAAACGCAGCTTGCGGGCATCGTCCGGCGGCAGGGCATATACGTTTTGCATGAAAGAAAGAATATCCGTTTGCCGGTGACAATACGCCGGAACGGCCGTGCCAATGGAAACAATTTTACTCAATGGTTCAAAATGATCAGGGTGATGAAATATGCCGTGGTGCAAAGCGTGGAAAGAACATTCATTCGCAAACTGTTTCTGAAATCGGCTGCCGCTTCATCTTTCCAAACCCTGCTCATCCAATACAGAAAAAACAATACCACGGGCAATAGCATCAACAAAAAAAGAACGAAATGGTTGGTTGCCGCCTGTTGCTGAAAAAGGCGGTACATCAAGGCTGTGGCGGAAAGAAAAAGAACCATGCTAAAACCAAACGTGCCGCGTTTGCCTAATACATAACTAAGGGTGCGAACGCCATCTGCCAAATCTTCTTTGTGCTGGTAAATTTGGGTAAGCGGGTATAACGCACCAATCAGCAGGCTTGACAACACAACAGGAAGCAGCGGTATTTCCAAAGTTGTGCCCGGGTAAATGGCGTGGTAGCTGATGAAAAACACCAGTGCACCTTGGAAGATAAACACCGTGAGAAAGCCAACAACCGGGTATTTTTTTAGCCGGATGCCGCGATAGCTATATGCCCTTGATGCCAGGATATACACCAACACCCCTGCGGCAAAAACGGGAGAGATGAGCAAGGAAAGCAGCAGTGCAATCACGTCCATTACCACCGTTACATAAAAGAGTTGTTTGGTTGGCTGCAGGGGAGAAGACAATCCGCCAATAGGCGTTTCGTCGCGGTCCATGTACGAGTTATAGCCATTGCTGGAAGGATAAAGAAGCAGGTGAAGAATAAGAAAGACCAACACCGCATTCGTCCAATCAACAGTTGGCACCTGACTCACTGCAAACAGGAAAACGGGCAACAGGAAAAAGGAAAAATGAAACCGTAATAGCTGAATGGTGGAGGGGTGAAGCATGGAAAGGTTAATGAGTTAGTAAGTTAATAAGTTAAAGGGTAAGAATGAGCCAGCTACCGATTAACATATTACCATAGTAACGTATTAGCTCTCTCCTTAATAATCCAGGTCCAGCTTCAGCCGCTCTTTCAATTCCATTACAATCGGGTAATCCTGCACCAGCTTAATAAACTGGTCTTTCGCCGTCAGGCGGGTTTCAACCACCACGTCTTCTTTTGGCGCTTCTACC
>DATKHJ010000137.1:0-11346 GCA_035510335.1 Flavisolibacter sp.
GCTGTTCATCAGTTTCATCAACCGTGGCTGTCAGCACCCATTCGTAATCGAGCTGCCGCTTTTCTAGGTTGGCGGCAATCACTTTTATTCTTACCCGGTCGCCCATGCGAAAGCGGCGGCCGCTACGCATACCCACCAGGCTGTAGTCAGATTCCACCAAGCGAAACTCGTCGTATTCTGCCAGCGAAGTTATGCTCACCATGCCTTCGCACTTGTGCTCAATGGTTTCCACCCAAAAACCAAAGGCTGCCACGCCACTGATGACGCCTTCAAATTCTTCACCCAAAAATTCCTTCATGTACTCCACCTGCTTGTACTTGTTGGCGGCTCTTTCGGCTTCCATGGCGGCACGTTCCCGTTCGCTGCAATGTTTGCACTTCTGCTCCATTTTTTTGTCCACCTTGATCTTGTCGTTCAGGATGCTTTCCAGCACGCGGTGAACTAGCACATCGGGGTAACGGCGAATGGGCGATGTAAAGTGGCAGTAGTTTTCAAAACCCAAACCATAGTGGCCAATATTGTCGGTGGTATAAGCCGCTTTTGCCATGGTGCGAATGCCCAGTTGCTCCAGTACATGCTGTTCTGGCTTTCCTTGCACATCCTGCAACATTTTGTTGAACGATTCGGCTATATTTTCCGGTGAAGTGGTATCGAAGCGGTGGCCAAACTTTTTGGCGAAGGCAATAAACGGAAGCAGTTTTTCCTCGCTGGGCAAATCATGCACACGGTAAGCAAAGGGGATTGGTTTTTTATTGACTTCAAGTTTCGATACATGCTGCGCAACATATTTGTTTGCCAGCAGCATAAATTCTTCAATCAACTGGTGCGACTCTTTGCTTTCTTTCACCACAATGCCAATGGGCTTACCTTTTTCATCGAGTTTGAACCGCACTTCTGTGCTGGAAAAATTAATGGCACCGGCGTCAAAACGTTTGGCCCGCAGGCGCCGTGCAATGCTGTTTAAAATCAAAACTTCGTCGGCGTAAGGACCGGTTTCTTTTTCAATGATTTCCTGCACTTCTTCGTAGGTAAAGCGGTGCGCAGAATGAATAACCGTTTTTCCCAGCCAGTATTTTTTTACGGCGCCTTTGGGCGACATTTCAAACACGGCGGAAAAAGTCAGCTTGTCTTCTTTTGAACGAAGCGAACAAAGCACATTGGAAATGTGCTCCGGCAACATCGGGTTCACCCGGTCGGGAAGGTAAACTGATGTTGCTTTTTTATAGGCAAATTCATCCAGTTCTGTTTCGGGTTGTACGTAATGGCTCACATCGGCAATGTGCACACCAATTTCGTAGTTGCCATTCTTCAATACTTTAATGGAAAGCGCATCGTCAAAATCTTTGGCATCCACCGGGTCAATAGTGAAGGTGAGAATCTCGCGGAAATCGCGGCGCTTTTTAATTTCACTTTCCGGAATGGCATCGGGAATGCGGCCTGCTTCTTCCATCACTTCATCGGGAAACTCAATAGGGAAACCTGCTTCCAGCAGAATCTCTTTCATCGCCAGGTCGTTTCCATCTTCTGCGTTCAATATGCTCACCACTTCGCCCACCGGACGCTTGCTGCCGTCGTCGGTCCATTCTTTTACCCGAACCACTACGCGGTCGCCATCTTTTGCTTCGTTAAAATTCTTTTCAGGAATGTAAATGTCGGGCATGCGCTTATCGCCGTCCACAACAAAAAAAGCAAAGCCCTTGTTCATTTCCAGCTTGCCTACAAACTCCGATTGTTTGCGTTCAGCAACGCCAACCACTACGCCTTGCTTGCGACGGCCACCACCCCTGTCTTCTTTCAGGCGCACCCGTACGGTATCGCCATGCATGGCCGAATTAAAATCTGATGGACGAACCAGTATATCGGTCTCCTCTCCTTCTACAATCACGAAGCCCATACCCGAGCGGGTTATTTCCAGTTTGCCTTTGAATTCGTTCGCCTGTTTTTTGCTGCTACGTTCTGAATGTTTTTTCCTGTCCGTCTTTTTGCCGTGTTTTCGTCCCATGGTTAAGAAGGGGTTTTAAAGTTTTCGATAAAGCCTGTCACTTCCCTTAAAAATAACTGTTCTTCGTTGAATAAGAATTTATGTTCAATGGGCATTACATAAAACGGCATGCCATCAATCTCACTGCTAAACTTTAAAAGACGCATAGCGTCCTTCTCTGTTGTTAACACGATCTTTCTTTCCGCATCCATGTTTTCGAACCGTTTTTTAATGTCCCGCCAATCGTCGATAGAAAAAATATGATGATCGTTGTAATGCATCATGTAATACGTATTGATGCGTTGCTCCAGGAAAGCTTTCAGCGGCATGGGGTTGGCAATGCCGGTAACAAGCAACACTTCTGTGGCTTCGTCAAGCTGGTAAAAAGTGCGATGTGTAATGTGGTAAGGTACGCCGTAAGCAATGGTGGTGAAGAAAACCTGCTGGCCTTTTACCGGCTCTATTTCGCGGATAAGACTTTGCTTTTCCTGTTCGGATAAATCGGGATTACACTTCGTAACGATGATGACGTTGGCCCGTTTATAGCTGCCTTTTTCATCCCGCAGATCGCCGGTTGGCAAAAAGAAGTCGCGGGTGAACAAGTTGCCGCAATCGGTCAGCAAAATATTGAAGCCTGGATTGATGGCGCGGTGCTGAAACACATCGTCGAGAATAATCACTTGTGTTTCCGGCCGGTCGTGCAACAATTGCGGAATGGCAACAATGCGTTCTTCACCAATGGCAACCGGCACATCGGGAAATTTTTTATAGAACTGCAGGGGCTCATCGCCAATGTCTATAGCTGTTGTGTTCTCGTTGGCCAGCGCATAGCCTTTGGTTTTACGTTTGTAACCGCGGCTGAGCGTTGCCACTTTGTACCGTCCCTTCAGGTGCATCACCAAAAACTCCACCATGGGCGATTTACCGGTGCCACCGACGGACAGGTTGCCCACGCCAATCAGCGGCAGGCCAAAGGCGGCGGATTTCAGCACGCCTTTTTCGTACAGCCAGTTACGGATAATTACAATGAGACCAAAGAGCAGGGCAAAAGGAAGAAGGAGAATGCGAAACGATTTCAGAAACCAATTAGAAAACATAGGCCTTTTGCGGGGTGATACAAAAGTTTAAAGGTACATCAAATTCATTGGCATCTTTTACTTCGGCAATGGGCTCAAAATACGATACGCCAACCTTAATGCAATTGCTGCGGCAGCGGCTAAGGTAACGGTCGTAGTAGCCCTTGCCATAGCCAACGCGGTTGCCCCTTACATCGCAAACCAGCATGGGCACAATCACCAGGTCAATGTCCTGAGGGTCGATGATTTCATTCTCCAGCGGCTCCAGGATATTAATTTCATTGGCCTGGAAAATGGTGTCGGCATGACAGGCAATGGCTTCCATATTCGGCTCTTTAACGGCCATTTTTGGATAGCAGATCTGAAGATTGGGGTTGCGGAAATGCAGGTAATCGGTGATGATGAACGCATTCACCTCGTTACGGTTTTCCATCGGGTAAAAGCTGAACACCGTTTCTAAAAACGGCATGTCGATGCTTTGAAAATTAATCAGTATCAGGTCATCCCATTTCAGCTTGTCGCTGTAGTTCACCTCCTGCCGCTTTTTATTGTAGATTTTCCTGGCGTCTTTTTTTAACATCACTCACTTCTCCTCTTTTTCAAATATGCTAAAGATGGTTGTGCCGTAATTCTTCTCCCGCAGGTAATGCGGAAAGGTTTTGTAATCGTTCCGCGGTGTGTGTTCCAAAATGAACCACCCTCCTTCCTTCAGCAATTCTTTTTCAAAAACCACCTTCGGCAAATCATCAATGGTAGTTAAAGCATACGGCGGACCGGCAAAGATCAGATCAAATTTTTCGCGGCAGCTTTCCATGAATTTAAACACATCAGACTTGACCACTTTGAAGTTTTCCAGCTTCAGGTCGGCCGCTGTTTTTTTGATGAAGGAAAACATCTGGTTGTCTTTTTCAACAATGGTTAAATCAGGCACGCCGCGGGATGCCAGCTCGTAACTGATGCTTCCCGTTCCGCCAAAAAGATCCAGCGTTTTCAGTTCTTCAAAATCCAGGTTGTTCTGTAAAATATTGAACAGTCCCTCTTTTGCAATGTCGGTTGTTGGCCGCGTATAGGGCATGTTTGACGGCGGACTAATGCGGCGACCGCCCAAGCTTCCGCTTATGATACGCATGTGGCCAGGTTGTAGAGTGATGTAAAAAAATGGTGCGGATGATTGCCACCAGGCAGCCCAATTTCCGGCGGGTGAGCAAAATGCACATTGACAAAATACTGTTCCAGTTCGGTGTATAGATTCGAGTCCTTATCGACCAACCCGGAGAGAATCAGGAACACAGATGACTGCTCCAACCCGAACTCATAGCAAATCTTCAGCAGGTAATACACGACATCCAGCGGCGTAGTGTAAGCATAGGTTTGCGCCAGGTGAATCACCGATTCCTTCTTCAACAAAACCCGGAAAAAGCCCGGTGTGAAATGAACCATCAACTGGTTATCGGCCACATAGCCGTTGTACACCTGTATGCCGGGAGTGTAAGCATGTACAAAATGAAGGTTTGAGAAACGTTGCTGAAGGGTTTGATGCAATTGCTGCGGCATAGCATACACGTTCACCATTTGCCAGTCGTTAATGCGGTCGTGAAAATATTCCTGCGCCGGCTGATCGTAAACAAGATTCAGCACATCGTATTTGTTGTTGAAATATTTTGTAGGCACCAACAATGATTGCGGAAAAGCAGAACACACATGCACCGACTGAAAGCGGTGCTGGCTGATTTCATTCAACAGCGTCGGCAGATGTTCATCCAATTCTGTTTGCTGAAAACTGATGAATTGCAATTGATCAATGGTGTTGGAATTCCGGTGCCAGAATGCGTAGCTGAAGTAGTCGTTTCCTATTTCCAGCAGCAGGCTGTGTTCATCACTCATCTCTTTATCCGACCGTATATCGAAAAGGGTTTTCAAATCCGATTTTTTTGCAAAGTACGGAGTTTGCAAAATAGAAAAACAAAGTAGCTTGCCCTCTTTATGGCACACACGCTACAGGTCAACACTTCTTACCGGCAAATCATAAAAATCGCACTGCCTATTTCGATGGCCTTGTTTGTGCCGCAACTGAATTTAATCATCAACACGGTTTTCCTCGGTCACTTGAGCGAGCAGGCATTGGCGGCTGCTTCTATCACCGGTGTCTATTATTTAATTTTTGGTGGCATTGGTTACGGTCTGAACAATGGCTTGCAGGCATTGATCTCCCGCCGTGCCGGCGAGAACAAACCGAAAGAGATTGGCACCATCTTTCAGCAAGGCGTTTTTATTGCGGTATGCATTGGTTTGTTTGGCATTGCCTTCACTTATCTTGTGGCGCCGTCCATTTTCAAAGCCACCATCCGGTCGGGAGAAATTTACGAAACAACGGTTTCTTTCCTTTTCATTCGCATTCTTGGACTGCCTTTTCTTTACATCTACCAAATGCGCAATGCCCTGCTGGTGGGCATTAACCGCAGCAAACTGCTGGTTGTTGGTACGGCAGCCGAAGCTGTTGCCAACGTGTTTTTCGACTATGGCCTTATTTACGGAAAGTTTGGTTTGCCCGAGATGGGTTTTAATGGCGCTGCCGTGGCTTCCATCATTGCGGAGTTCACCGGTATGTTTGTTATTTTTCTTGTGGTGAATGCGCAGGGCATCAGCAAACAGTTTTCGCTGTTCCATGGCTTTCGTTACCACAAAGAGCTGACGGTAAAAATTCTGCAGCTATCGGGGCCGCTCATCTTTCAAATGGCCATCAGCATTGTGAGCTGGTTTTTCTTTTATGTATTGGTAGAACACCACGGGCAAACGCAACTGGCTATTTCCACCACCATGCGAAATGTGTTTGGTTTTTTTGGCGTTTTTAACTGGGCCTTTTCGTCGGCCGCCAACAGCATGGTAAGCAATATCATTGGACAGGGAAAAAAAGAAGAAGTGGTGAAACTGGTGGCGAAGATCATGCGGTTAAGCCTGGGCATTTCCCTCCTGATCTTTCTTTTACTGAACCTTTTTCCCGGCGTTTATTTTTCCGTGTTTGGACAGGGCGAAGCATTTGCCAGGGAAGGAACGCCAACCTTGCGCATTGTAGCACTGGCGCTGGTTTTCATGTCGTCGTCCACCGTTTGGCTGAACGCCATTACCGGCACTGGTAAAAGCAATATTACTTTTTTTGTGGAGCTGATTGCCATTGTTGTTTACTGCGTTTATGCCTACGTGGTGCTGGAGGTATTGCGTCTTTCCATTACCTGGGGATGGGCAGCGGAATTGTTGTACTGGACGCTAATGGGCAGCCTGTCGTACTTCTACATTCGCAGTGGACGGTGGAAATCGAAGGTGATTTAACTTTCGTATTCTTTGTTGAAGGTGACACTCACCGAACCTGTAAATGCAGCAATGGGCGGGTGAAGTTTGGTAAGCTGAATGGATATCTTTTTCAGCAGGGGAAATTCGTCTTTAATAGCGGCAGCCATGTTCATGGTGATGGTTTCCAGCAACGCTTCCCGTTGGCTGAAAATGCGCCTTACAATTTCATACACCGCTGCATAATTAATCGTGTCTTCTATTTTCACCACCACATACTCCGGCGCAACGGTTTCTATGCTTAGGTTGATTTCAAAGTCGCTGCCAAGCATGGCTTCTTCTTCATACAGTCCATGGTACCCAAAAAAGCGTAGCCGGTGAAGTTGTATGGTAAAAGAAGCCATGAATGATTTGCAACAAAGGTTTTATAAACTACCTAAAAATTACAATCCTTTGGCAGACAGGTAGCGTTCTGCATCCAGCGCTGCCATACAACCGCTTCCGGCGGCCGTAATGGCCTGGCGGTAAATTTTGTCCTGCACATCGCCTGCGGCAAACACGCCTTCCACGTTGGTTTTCGCCGTTCCGGGCTGGGTAAGAATGTAGCCTGCTTCGTCCATGTCAAGATAGGGCTTGAACACCTCCGAATTCGGCGTGTGCCCGATAGCCACAAAAAATCCTTTAACCGGAATTTCCTGCGTTTCGCCACTCTCCCGATTCTTTACCCGCACTGCGTCCACGGTTTTGTCGCCTAGAATTTCGTCAGTTTCCGTATTCCAGTAGATCTTGATGTTTGGCGTGTTCTTCACTCGTTCCTGCATCACTTTTGAGGCACGCATTTCATCGCGGCGAATCAGCATGTGCACGTTGGCGCAAAGCTTCGATAAATACAAGGCTTCTTCTGCAGCCGTATCGCCGGCACCCACAATGGCCACTTCTTTCCCGCGGAAAAAGAAACCATCGCAAACAGCACAGGCACTTACGCCGTAGCCGTTCAGTCGCTGCTCACTTTCAATGCCCAGCCATTTGGCAGAAGCACCTGTTGCAATGATGACAGCGTCGGCTTCAATCAGTTTTTCTTCATCAATCCACACCTTGTATGGTTGTTGGGAGAAGTCAACTTTTGTGGCCAGTCCGTACCGAAGATCAGCGCCCATGCGCTGGGCCTGTTTTTCAAAATGAATCATCAGCTCCGGACCCTGCACACCTTCCGGGAAACCAGGATAGTTTTCTACCTCGGTTGTGATGGTGAGCTGTCCGCCGGGCTGAATACCCTGGTATAAAATGGGCTTTAGGTTAGCCCTTGCTGCGTAAATGGCCGCCGTGTAACCGGCAGGGCCTGATCCTATAATTAAAAGATGCGTTCTTTCAGCTTGTTGATTGTTCATAACTAATCTGCGAAAATAGCGGTAAATCGGTTAACAGAAGAGTTGGCAGCGGGCCGTTTGGTTTTCTGTGAAGCAACTGTGCATAAGTTATCAGAAGCTTTGTTTGTAGCTATTCCATTTCTTGAAGAAATGGAATAGCTGTAGCAGCGTAAATAGAGTAACCGTTTCGATGTTTAGCGTGGAATGATTAACGTTCGGTACTGCGAGGCATAGCCGCCAAAATAGCCCAATGCATTTCCATTAATGTTTCCCAACACTTTTACGGGAGTAGAAAACGGGTTGCCCACGGCCTGGTAGGCAAATTCGGCAGTGCGCCAAAACTCGTAGGTGCCTTTGTCAATGCTGCTTAGTTTAAAGGTTACCGTATCGCCTTTGTTAAAGAAAAGATCATCTTCTTTTAGCGTTTCGTTACGGTCGATGCCGGCGCCAACCTGAAGTTCGTACGTTGTTCCGTCAATAAAAAGATCATCGAAGGCCGAATTCAGTCCGGGTAAGAATGGCCCGCCGTTGCGGCTGGTAAAGTAGCGAACATAATCGCCAAAGCCCGGCGGGTCAGTAATTCTTGCCATCACAATCACTTTATTGTCATCGAGCTGCGGCGGCCCGGCTTTGTACCAAACCGAATCGATGCGTTTATTGAACGCAGGGATGGTTGTGCTGGCTGTATATTCATTTCCTTCCGCCACAATCCGCAGCGAGTACGATTTGGCCACTTCTCCCAAAAACGCCGTGGCAAGGTTAGCAGAGTCGGTGGAATAATACACCAGCCGGTAATTACCAATCAGCGGCACCGAATATTCTTTCAGCTTGTGCGTACGGCTACCGTTTGAAACATACACTTCTGCCCCGCTCACAAAACTTTGCGCCAGCAAATCCGGTGAAATCTGCGAAAAATAATTCAGCGATTTACTTAAGATGACCATCGGCGGCCGGTCATTTTCAATGGTGGCTTCCACTACCAACTTTGGTTCTTCTTCTTTCAGGTCAAACCGGATGTCTTTTTCGCAACCAGCAAACACCAGCACTATACAGGACAATACAACCAGTCGGCACCAAATTGCTGCAGTTCCCTTACCAAACAATATCCTTTTCTGCTGTAAAGCCATTTTTATTTCTTTGGAAGGCACAAAATTAGCCCGGGATTTCTGCGAACCGGCAAACTTGGTTTTCAGGTAAGTCAGCCGCTTCATCCCAAAAAAAAGCCGTTCGTTACAAAGGCTTCTGCAAAAATCACTTGCGTTGTTTATTTTGAACTGATGCTCACCTCCGACCTGGCGTTGTTGCGCTGGCCGTCTTCGGCCTCTACTTTTATTTTATAGGTGGCGTTGGCCTGCCCTACAAAGGTTTTAGAAAGCTCGTAGCTGGCCGACTTGGGCGAGAAATGCTCGTGGGCTAAAAAGGTGCCGGTAGCGGTGTTGATGATTTCAAGGTGCACCTCACGAATGATAACATTATCGGTAATGGTTGCCGAAATGGTGATAGTTTCCCCTGGGGAGAAAGCCTGGTTGTTGGTTGGGGCCGTGAGCCTGATGATTGGCATTTGCCCATCGCCGGTCTGGTCTTCTTTTTTGCAACTAACCAGGGAAGCAAGCAGCAGCAGGATAAGCAGGTTTCGTTTCATATCTCCCTAAAATTAACAATCAAAAACAAGCCAAAGCGACGTTTTGTTTCATTTAACAATTGCTTCAAGGCCAAGAACTAAAGGCACAATGAAGCAATTGCGGACTACTAACCCTTCTTACTAATTCCCAATATCTCAATATCGCAATATCCGAATCCCTCAATATCGCATCATCCCAATATCCTACCACCCTGCTATCTTTGCCCCGCTTATACATTTCCCATGAGTGAAGAAAAGAGCCTGAATTTCATCGAAGAAATCATTGAAACGGATCTAGAATCCGGCAAACACAAATCCATTGTTACCCGTTTTCCGCCTGAGCCGAACGGGTACCTGCATATTGGCCATGCCACCTCCATTAACCTGAACTTTGGTCTTGCCAAAAAATACGGTGGCTACACCAACCTAAGGTTTGATGATACCAACCCCATTACCGAAGAAACTGAGTACGTGGAAAGCATCAAGGAAGATGTGCGCTGGCTGGGTTTTGAATGGAAAAACGAACTCTATGCGTCCGACTATTTTGAACAACTCTATGGCTTTGCCGTAAAGCTGATTCAAAAAGGACTGGCGTATGTAGATGACTCCACGCCGGAAGAAATTGCCGCCCTGAAAGGCACGCCAACAGAACCCGGTAAGGACAGTCCGTACAGGAACCGCAGCGTGGAAGAAAACCTGCAGCTTTTCCAGGATATGCGTGACGGAAAATTCCCCGACGGTGCAAGAGTGTTGCGGGCCAAAATAGACATGGCATCGCCGAACATGATCATGCGTGACCCGGTGATCTATCGCATTAAACATGCACACAACCACCGCACCGGCGACAAATGGTGTATTTACCCAATGTACGACATGGCGCACCCGCCAAGCGACAGCATTGAAGAAGTGACGCATTCGCTTTGCACGATGGAGTTTATTCCGCACCGCGAGTTGTACGACTGGTTGTTGGAGCACCTGGAAATCTTTCCATCGAAACAATACGAATTTGCCCGGCGCAACCTTTCCTACACCGTGATGAGCAAGCGTAAATTGCTGCAACTGGTGCAGGAAGGACATGTAGAAAGCTGGGACGATCCGCGGATGCCAACCATCAGCGGCATGCGTCGCCGTGGATACCCGCCGCAAGCTATCAACGAATTTTGCGAACGCATTGGCGTGGCCAAACGCGATAACATGGTGGACATTGGCCTGCTGGAGTTCTGCGTTCGCGAACAACTGAACAAAACAGCGTTGCGCCGCATGGTTGTTTTTGATCCCATTAAAGTGGTGATCACAAACTTTGAAGGACAGGTGGAAATGTTGGAAGGCGAAGACAATCCCGAAGATGAAAAAAGCGGCACACGGCAAATTCCGTTTGGAAGAGAGCTTTACATTGAGCGGGACGATTTTATGGAGAACCCGCCGAAGAAATATTTTCGCCTTTTCCCGGGCGGCATGGTGCGACTGAAGTTTGCCTACATCATTAAATGCGATGAAGTGGTGAAAGACGAAGCAGGAAACATTACCGAATTGCGCTGCTCCTATATTCCCGAGAGCAAAAGCGGCAGCGATACATCGGGCATCAACGTAAAAGGCACACTGCACTGGGTGGAAGTTACAAATGCCATCACTGCCGAAGTGCGCCTGTACGACCGCCTGTTTAAAGTAGAAGACCCGTCAAGCGAAGAAGGTGATTTTAAAGATTACATCAATCCCGATTCCCTGCAAACGGTTACCACGGTGTATGCCGAACCGGCCTTAAAAAATGCCAAGCTTGCGGAGAGCTACCAGTTCCTGCGCAAAGGCTATTTTACACTCGACAGCAAAAACACTTACCAGCGGCTGGTGTTTAACCGCACCGTTACGCTGAAAGATGCCTGGGCGAAGGAGCAGAAGAAAAATTAATAATCAATAATGAATAATTAGTAATTAACCCAAGTTGCTAGTTAAAACAAAGAGCATCGGATAAGTAATAATTTTGAGTTACCACACTTAAAATTATCAGCCGATGCTCAG
>DATKHJ010000138.1:0-4924 GCA_035510335.1 Flavisolibacter sp.
TAACAATATCGCCTCCGTTGGTTGATTCGCCACCGCTTGAAGCTTTCACTTGCAGCAGCCCGTCTTTCACTTCCCAGCCTTTTTGCGGGAACGTGGTTTTGTAAGCACCGCGCCAGCCGTTGGTTGTTTTGGCATCCCACAAAAGGTTTACACCGGCCGCTTTCTCTGCTTCGCTGATGGTGTTCGGAATCAGGTTCACCACGAAAATATTATTGTACGGCGCCGGTTTCAGGTTGCCCGTTTGAATGCGCAGGTTGCGCCAGCGAATCTGTTTTCCTTCTTCTTCTTTTTTGGAAATAGAGTGCACCTGCAGCGCAATAAATCCTTTTGGCGTAACATCATCCACCACGTAGGCGGCCGGCATTCCATTCACCCAGGTACGCAGGTTATTGCCAATGCATTCAATCTTTACTTTGTTCCACTGCCCTTGTTTGAACGCAGGCTTGGCGGCAGGGTTCATGTCCATTGTATAAAGCCAGTCTCTTCTTGCCTCGTCATAAATACCACCGGTCCAGGCACGCTTTGAGGGATCAATTTCAAACTGGTAACCGTGCACTCTCCCGTTGCGGTAATCAGGTTTACTCAGGCTGCGAAACTGTACGCCGGAATTCATCGTGCTATCCACTTTGTATTCAAACTCGAGCACGAAATCGCCGTAGTCTTTTTCGGTGGCCAGAAAAGAATTAGGCTCACCAAAAACGGTAGTACCTACAATCTCCCCTTTTTCAATGGTGTACTTTGCTTTGCCGTTTAGCTGTTTCCATCCCGACAAGTCCTTCCCGTTGAAAAGCGGTTGCCAGTTTTGCGCAGCAGAAGAAAAAGAAACAACAACGAAGAATACAAATGAGAAAAATTTAATCATCATGCCTTAGAAAGTAAGGGCAAAAGTTAGGCATTTTCGCAACAACAAGTTCAGGACGGCGAACGATGAAAAAGTTTTTATTTTCATCGCTCAACGCAAACCTGCTATATGTTGATACACCGAAGAAATTTTCTGCGCAATACAGCAATCACAGTTGTTGGTTCAGGCATTGTTGCCGCCATTCCAATGGACGTGCTGGCAGCCATTCGAAAAAAAGTTTTGCCTTCCGATGTGATTCGTGTTGGACTGATTGGCTGCAAAGGCCAGGGATGGAGCAACCTGACTTCCATGTTGAAGTTATCGGAAGTGCAATGCGCAGCCATTTGCGATGTGGATGAAAACATTCTTGCACAGCGCAAAGCCGATCTGCAAAAAATAGCCAACCAGCCCACGCTTTATACCGACTACCGCAAGCTGTTAGCCAACAAAGACATTGATGTGGTGATTGTTGCCACTCCCGACCACTGGCATTGCCTGCAAATGATTGATGCCGTGTCTGCAGGAAAAGATGTGTTTGTAGAAAAGCCTGTTTCCAATTCTATTTACGAGGCACAGCTGATGACGGCTGCCGCCAATCGTTACAACAAGATTGTGCAGGTGGCACAATGGCAACGCAGCCAGCAGCATTTTAAAGATGCCATTGCCTTTGTGCATTCGGGAAAGCTGGGTAAGATCTCGGCGACAAAGGCATGGATGTATCGTGGTGGGACCACGCCTTTGCCGGTGGTTGACAACGGTGCTGTACCAAGCGGTGTTGACTACAACATGTGGTTGGGCCCTGCGCAAAAACGTCCGTTCAACAAAAACCGTTTTCATTACGAGTTTCGGTGGTATTGGGATTATGCCGGCGGACTAATGACCGATTGGGGTGTTCACCTGATTGACATGGTGCTGGAAGGCATGAAGGCCGATGTGCCGAAATCGGTGATGGCAACCGGCGGTAAATATGTTTTTCCAACCGATGCAAGAGAAACACCGGATGTGTTAACCGCCGTGTATGATTACGGCGATTTTCAAATGACGTGGGAACACAACATGGCAACGGGTGTTGGCTTGTACGGCATGCAGCACGGCATTGCTTTTATTGGAGAGAATGGAACATTGCTGCTGAACCGCGGTGGCTGGGAAGTAAGGCCGGACAAAATAAAAGATGTGCCGAAGATGGAAGCGGTAGCCTGGCAGGCGCAAACCGATCGGGGACTGGACAAACACACGGTGAACTTTATTGATGCGGTGAAGAGGAAAGACAAGTCAATACTGAACTGTCCGATTGAAGCTGGCGCAAGAGTAGCGATCAATTCGCACATGGGAAACGTTGCTTACCGCACCGGCGAAAAAATTACCTGGGATGCAGCCAAAAACAGCTTCACCCATGGCGCCGCCAGCAAGCTGGTAAAACCCGATTATCAAAACGGGTGGAAGCTTCCGAAAGTATAACGTTCAAATGCATTAGCCGTAAAGAACAAAACCATGGAAACACTACAAAACAACGAACTGAAAATCCTTATCGACGAAAAAGGCGCAGAACTGAAAAGCGTTGTTCATCTCGGTCATCAACTGGAATACATGTGGAGCGGCGACCCGGCTTACTGGGCTAAAACATCGCCGGTGCTTTTTCCCATTGTTGGTGCATTGAAAGAGAATACTTATTTCTTTGAAGGCAAATCTTACCATTTATCGCGACATGGTTTTGCCCGCGAAAAAACATTTACAGTCGTAGAAAAAGATGAGCAATCCATCACCCTTTCGCTTTCAAGTGACAACGAAACGTTGGCGGTCTTTCCGTTTGCATTTGAATTTTCCGTTACCTACCGGCTGGAAGAAAACCGACTGACGGTGAGTTACCGGGTGCAGAACGAAGAGAAGAAACAAATTTATTTTTCTGTAGGAGCACACCCGGCTTTTAAACTGCCGCTTGTTGGGGGAACAAGCTACGACGACTATAGCCTTCAGTTTGAAAAAGCCGAAACGGCCGGTCGCTGGCCCATCAGCAAGGAGGGATTGATTGAAACAGCGCCAACTCCTTTTCTACAGAATGAAAACAGGCTCCCGTTAACCAAAGCGCTTTTTCAAAAAGATGCGATTGTTTTGAAGCACCTGCAATCGGGTTTTGTGCGGCTGGTGTCTGATAAAACGCCGCATGGGCTACAGTTCCGGATAGAAGGCTTTCCCTACCTTGGTTTGTGGGCGGCGCCTAACGCCGATTTTCTTTGCATTGAACCCTGGTGCGGCATTGCCGATAGCGTGGACACGAACCAAAATCTCCCCGACAAAGAAGGCATTCTTGCGCTGCCGGCGGCAGAACAGTTCCAGGTTGCGTGGCTGGCCGTGTTTTTCTGATACTTATACATTTGCTTTTTCAGGCAACTGAAAAGAATTTCCACAATGCGCCAAAGTGCTTGCAAATCTGGCGGTCGGCTTGTATGTTTGCCCTCTGCCTACGGTAACTCTTCCAACCCTGCTGAACAAGCCAACTTGATTTCCTGGTGATGAAGGCCTGGCTCTCTTAACGAGGCGCATCCATCCACCACCGCTATTTCCAACCATCCTTGCTAATCACGCTATCCAATCATTCTATGGGCTAACACTCGTAATCTGTTAAACCCAAAGAAATGAAATGTCTTTTTCTGCCCGCCCTGCTCCTGCTTTTTGCTGCAGGCACCGCTATTGGACAGGTTGAGCAGAATTTCAATACCACACCCGACCTCCATTCTCTCACACTAAAATGCTGGCAATTTTCCGGCACTTCACTGCAATCATCCACAGCCGCCAACGAAAAATATCTGTCATTGACAACACCAACCGGCACTGCTTCTTCCTGGTTTCAAACACCCTTTATGCAGTTGAACGGCAGCAAGAAAATTAGTTTCACTTACCAACTTGCCAATGCATTGCCCAACGGTGCCACCCGAACCGTTTCTGTAAAACTGCTGGGGCCGGACGGTAAACAAACCGTGGTGAAAGAATGGTTGCTGGATGAACGGACCGACACCAAATCAAAAAATTTTACAGCGATTGCTTCAGCGACTGAAGCGCAGCGACTATTGATCGAGGTAGCCGCAAACGGCAGCCAAACCACTTCGCTTTACATCGACAACCTGAAAATGGAAGCTTCTTTTAACAACCAACCGCCTTACTCCTGCCAGGAAGGCCCGGGCGGTGTGGCTTCTATTCATTACCTGAAAACATTCAAGGGGCAACTTTCTGATAACCGTGTTCAACTGCAATGGACAGTGGTGGAAAATGAAAACAACGGCCATTTTGAAGTAGAACACAGTACGGACGGCCGGAATTTCACTTCTGTAGCCACTATCAAGGCTACTACACGGGTTGCCGTAGAAGATTACCAATACCAGCAAACGGTGACCGGCAGCGCCTATTACCGGCTAAAACTGGTCAGTAAATCCGGCGTTCGCATGTATTCAGATGTGCTGTTTTTTAAAGCGGCTACTGCCGCAGAAGGCCTGCAACTCTTGCAAAACCCGGTACGGCACACCGTTAAACTTGGTTTTTATGCCAGCGAGAAGGCAACCGCCAGTTTTTCGCTTTACAATACAAATGGTACAAAACTGCTTGAGCAACGCTTTGCCGTGCAGAAAGGGTATTGCCAGGCTACATTTCCGCTTCCGGCACAGGTGACAACGGGCATTTACCTGGCGGAGGTTATTTGCGGGGGGCAAAGGCTGACGGGGAAAATTTTAAAGGAGTAGCCTGTAAAAAAATAAAGGCCGGATAGAAATCCAGCCTCGTGTAAAATCCAATATCCTATGAAAAACCGAGACAAAGATGCAACAGCTTTCCAATGATTGCAAGCCCTTTGGCAAAATGTTTTGCAAACGGCTGGTTTTATTGTGTATTCGGTCAAAATGTGTAATATGAAACAAACACCTTTTTACGAGATTGGCGTAGCCCTCAAAGGCCGCCCACGAATTTTCCGCATTGTTGTTATTGCCGGGCTTCACCTGAGTTTCCTGGTTATGTTGTACGGAGTATCAGAGAAATGGCAGGAAGTTCGCCAAGTCGATTCGGTTTTGCTTGAAAAAAGGGCTGGCGAGCAGCTCC
>DATKHJ010000139.1:0-2348 GCA_035510335.1 Flavisolibacter sp.
CCGGACGGATCATAAAATGCCGGCGCATCGTTTAGCAGGTCCGAGGTCCGCATCAGGAGGAACGGGTTGGAACCCATGTTCAGGCCATCAAAACCCAGCAGCATGGTGGCCAGTAAGATTTGTGTGAACGCAATCACAGCCATTACCGGCGCTTCCCATTCCTTTTCTTTCCAGATAATTATAAGCCCCAACACACAGTGCCAAACACTCCAAAGGAGGAAGCTTCCCTCCTGTCCTTCCCAGAAACAGCTCAGCAGGTATTCCGGTTCCAGCGAGCGGCTACTGTGCTGCCACACGTATTTGTATTCAAAATAGTGGTTGCTGATAATGTAATAGAGAATGGCAAAAACGGCAAACACCGAAATCACTTCGGTGATAAAAAAGATGCGGCCGAGTTTTTTCCATTGATTTGTTGCGCCGTCGTTGGCCAGGTCCTGCCAGTTGCCGGTGGTGAGTTTTTTCCCTTTCTGAACACTCAGGAAATAACTGACCGTAGCGCCAATAGAAGAAATAAAAGAAAGTAGCAGGAAGAAGTGTCCGAGTTTCCCCGGAAGAAGATGCTCGCCGATATAATTCATTTCAACTTAGTATTGAGAGGTGGACCCGCCAGGCAGATTTTGCTTGGCCTTAGCCGGATCATCCTTGTATTTAGAAGGGCATTTTGCCTGAATCTTGTTGCACTCGAAATAACCATCCCGCATATATCCGTTCAGGTCCAATCCTTCGGAACGCTCCATGTCGGTGATTTTTGCCTCGCTGTACACTACTTTGCTGCGGTTGCCTTCGGCATCAATGGCATAAAACACGGTCAGGTTCGGATTCTTTACCGGGTCGTACTCAATGGGCACCGAGGTGTCAAGCTTGGTTTTCACCACCACGTATTTACCATCTTTGTCCTTGGCACTTTCAAAGGTTTCCTGCGTGGTCAGGTCTTTCACAAAGAAGGACATGCCAACAATCCCGGAAACAGCAAGAATCAATAAAGCGATGTGAATTTTTTTCATGATTAGTTAACGGTAGTGGCAAAGGTAGAGCAAATTCATCCTCAGGCAGATTAGAAAAGGGTGATTTTGCGCATGAAATGCAGTTTTCACAAAATGTATAGTTCCACCTGATGTACGAATAAAAATAAATTATCCTACATCCTGTTCCAACGGCAAAATATCCCTTCCCGGCTTCATTTCTTTACTCACCATTTACCATTCACAATTCACCATTACCTTTGTCCGCTTTTAAAAAATTCCCATGGCTGATCTTTCAACATTCGATCCCAACAGCGCCGGCAACCCGAACAACAATATTTTCGGACTTCCCTTTACCCAGGAAGATGCCCGCCTCGTTATTCTTCCAATTCCCTGGGAGGTTACCGTGAGTTTTGGCTCCGGAACGGCCCGTTCCGCAGAGCAAATCATGACGGCTTCGCTGCAGGTTGATCTTTTTGACCCAGCCTACCCCGATAGCTGGCAGCAGGGATATTACATGATTGAACCGGATAAAAAGATTTTGCTGAAGAGCGACTACCTGCGCAAGGAAGCCGAGCTCTACATTGATTATATATCGCAGGGTGATATTGTGGAGAACAACCAGTTTATGTGCCGTACGCTGAAAGAGGTGAACGAAGGCAGCTATTTTCTAAACAACTGGGTGTACCAGCAGGCGAAGGCAGTGCTGGACAGTGGCAAGTTGCTGGCAGTGTTGGGTGGTGATCACAGTACACCACTTGGCTACATGAAAGCCATTGCGGAAAAACACGGCGATTTTGGCATTATTCAAATTGATGCGCATTGCGATTTACGCATTGCCTACGAAGGCTTTACCTATTCTCACGCCAGCATTATGCACAATGCGCTGAATGAAATTCCGCAACTGAAAAAACTGGTGCAGGTTGGCATTCGCGATTATTCGCAGGGCGAACACGAATACATAAAAGAAAACAGCGAACGCATCCGCACTTACTTCGACCAGGAAATCAGGGTTCGGCAGTACGCAGGCGAAACCTTCAAGCAAATCGTGGAAGAGATCATCAGCCATCTGCCCGACAAAATTTATATTTCGTTTGATATTGACGGACTGGATCCAAAACTTTGTCCTAACACTGGTACACCGGTGCAGGGCGGTTTTGAAACGGAGCAGGTATTTTACCTGTTTGATAAGATCATGCAGTCGGGGAAAAAGATCGTTGGCTTCGACCTGAGCGAAGTAAGCACCAGCGAAAATGCCTGGGATGCCAACGTAGGTGCCCGTGTGCTGTTTAAGCTTTGCAATTTATTAGTGGCTTCTAATAAATAGAAACGATATTGGGATAATAGGATAGTAAGATATTTTGTTCAACTCACTAACCCAATATC
>DATKHJ010000140.1:0-4149 GCA_035510335.1 Flavisolibacter sp.
GCCGGATCTGGAGCTGATGAACCAGGACCTGTACCACTACCCTGTCCGCCACCCGCCCATGCTTCGCAGAACGAATAGCTTAAACTATCACCGTTGGGATCCGTGGCTAAAAAAGAATATTGAAAAGAGCTGTTACGGCAAATAACAACCGTATCGTTTACCTGAAAAGCGGCGCTGCTGTTTTCCGGCGCTGTTGGCCCCACGGCACTTCCGGGAATTTTAATAGAGTAAGTGTTGCCGTATGTGTTGGAGTTGCCGGCAATGTTTTTAATATCAATAATGCGGCAGCAACGCTGGTAAGAAATGATATAACCACCTGTGTTTGCCGGCAGCTCAATGTCAGCTAAATCATATACAACAATGTAATAGTAGCACCCTCTCTGGTCGTTTGTAATACACTGTTCGTCCCGTGCTTTGGAAAGCCGGTATTGGTTTGAAATGCTTACCAGTACCCGCCGGATTTGCGTTTGCGTTCCCGCATCAAAAATGGTAAACGGAATAGGGTTGGAAAGCTGTCCCGGGTTAAACTCCGAGTTACAGTTCATGTAAACGGTTAAGGTGATATTATACCGCAGGGTACCCGGCGTGCTTCCGGGGCCCAAATACCGGTAGGTAAAGAATCCGCCCTTTAAGTGATCGGCAGATGCCACCAGGCCCAGAAGCAGGAAAGAAAATATGAATAGTGTTTTTTTCAACGATAGTTCGGTTTTTAACTGTCTAACGACAATCAGTGGATTGAACAATATAAATCAAAATTTAATGAATGCCGACAAGACCCGGTTTGTCTCGTCAATCTCTTCTCTCATTCCCATATGCCCCGATGCATTCAGCAAATGAATGTGCGCTAACGCCGGTAAATAACATTGCTTCAAACCATCTTCCACCAGCACGGCGTTGTCGTACCTTCCCATGACAAACAACACCGGCACGGCGCTGCTTCGAAGCACATTGGTTCGGTCGGGCCGCTGTATCATGGCTTCGTAATAGTTAACGAGTGCAGCCGCAGAAAAGTTGCGTACGCTGGCTAAATGGGTTTCTACCAGTTCTGGCGACCTTTCTTTTGTTTGCGGCGAGTACATATTCGGCGTGCTTGTTTTCAAAAACTCAAACGCACCGTTCTTTTCGATAAACGCAATGCCTTTCCGCCGCGTTTCTTTTTTCTCTTCACTGTCGGCAAAAGCGCTGGAGTGAAACAGCCCGAAAGCCCTTAGCAATGCAGGGTATTTTTCCGCAAAAGCAAGTGTAATGTAACCGCCCATGCTATGACCGATAAGGGTAGCCCCCCCACCCCCCAAAGGGGGATTGGCTGAAGCTTCGCTTCGCACCCTGCTATTCAATGAAGTTGTGTTTTGTGCAGACTCGCCGGAAAGAGAGCCTTGTGCTTTACTACTTCCCCCTTGGGGGATTGAAGGGCCCGTTTCTTTTTCAATTAGTGCTTTCACAGCTTCTGCCAGTCCTTCCATGCTCATGTCATCAATCATTTCGCTAGCGCCACTGCCGGGCAGGTCGGGAACCACCAACCGGTGCTCCGGAAAGATGTCAAACTGGCTTTGCCAGATTGTACCATCTTCGCCAAAGCCGTGCAGCAACACTACCAGCGGACCATCACCTTTTACGCGGTAATGCAGCTCTTTATCTTGATACTGAAACTTCCTTGTCTGCATGTTTCTTTTGTTTTGAAAGCACCCGGCTTCGCAGGGCAATGGCAATCACCAGGGGCAGAAATCCGTCGTTCATTTGCTGCGGTAAAAACTTCCAGGCAACCAGCAACAAAAGGGTGATCAAAAACACAGTACCGAAATAACGCTTCACCCAACTTAACCGCTTATGTACGACAAACGCCGCCACCAGGTTGGTTGGCAAGGCCCACAGCAGGTTGTAATTGTTAGCACACAACGCATGGTCGGTGCCAAACCACATAAACAGCAACAGCACACCCACGGCCCCAAGGCTAAAGAACAAAATAAAATCCAGTATGCCTATTGCCCTTTGCGCCCAACTGTTTTTTAAGAAGGTTAAAGCGGCAATTAATGCCAGTAAAATGCTGAAAGCAATGATGGGTGTAATGAGGAGCGACTCGCTATTCAGCGATGGCAGGTCAAGAATGGTTTGTTTTGCCGCCACCAATGGCTTTCCATCTGCTGTTGATTTGTCAAAGGCAATCATCAGGTTATCGGGCAGAAACATGGCCTCGCGGTTGGTGGCCGGGCGGTCCATTTTTGCACCCAACAGCAAATCAATTCCCAGTTTACTCCAGTCCTGGTTAGCCCTGTTCAGGTAAACATCAATGTGATTGCGAAAAGTATAAGGCTCTGTCTTTAAAATAGTACCCAATACAACCGTTGCACCTGCGCCGCTATCGGACATATCCCTGGCACGGGTGGTGCAGTTATCGAACAAAAAATCGTAACGGTAGCTGCGGTTTTGCGGCAACGCATTGGTGCGCAGCGCCGCGTACATTTTTTGTTTTTGCGCACAACTAAACGACAAGTCCTGCGAAATAACAGAACGGCTTTCTACCTGGTACTGGTAAATAAATTCATCGAACGATTGAACCGACAGCGCATATAACAACTTCCCCTTGACAAATTTTGCATAGAAGTCCTCGTCAAATTCAAACGTGCCGTAGTTGTACACTTCATCCAGCCCCGCTGCTCTATCTTCTACCCTTATGGCCGTATGTCCAAAAGTTGAATACAGCTCCGTTCCCGGCGCACAGGTAAGCAAGCTAATACGCAGGCTGCAACTGTCTTGTGAAAAAGCCGAAAGAGAAAGGGAAAGAATGAAAACGAAAAAGAGAAAGGCCTTCTTCAACGGTTGATTGTTTTGCGGAAAGATAACCAAGAATGAATGGAAAGCTTTCTGGTGAATGTTAAATCACACGGTTTCAAACGCATCTGCCGCAAGTACCAAAGTTTTGTATTTTAGGCCAAACGTCGATGATGGACAAGCAGGCGCAAATACAAAAGCTGGAAGAAGAAATGAAACAGCTTAGTGCACAACTTTCTGCACAACACCGCCAGCTTCTGGAGCTTCGCCGGCAGTTGCACGAACTGAACCCAAACGCCCAATCAACGGCGAAAAAAGAACCTGCCTTTTCGCTGGAAGCATTGCGTTCTTCCTCGCTTGAAAACCTCATTGGACTTCGCCTCATTCATCTCATTGGTATTGTTGTATTGGTGATTGGCCTTTCGCTGGGCGTAAAATATGCCATCGACAAAAACCTGATTTCAGAAGAACTACGCATTGCACTGGCTTATGCCGCGGGTGTGGTGCTGTATGCACTTTCGCTTTGGCTGCGCAAAAGTCTGCCCGGCTTTAGCGCCATTCTTTTCAGTGGCGGCATGGCATCGCTTTATTTCACCACGTACGGTGCTTGCGTGTATTACCATTTCTTTTCCATCACCACGGCCTTTGCTGTTATGATTGCACTGACCATTTACACAACCTACGAAGCCCTGCGGTACAACCGCCAGGAGATTGCCTTGCTTGGATTAGTTGGCGCTTATGGCATTCCTTTCCTGGTAAGCCCCAACCGCGGACAAGCAGAACTGCTTTTTTTGTACATGACCATCATCAACGCTGGTGTACTTTTTCTTTCGGTTAAGAAACCCTGGTTGTTGGTAGGAAGATTTGCACAGGCCATTAGCTGGCTGATTTTTATTGGCTGGGCATCGCTGCAAAACGATGTGGGGTTGAAGAGCTACGGACTGATTTACATGCTGCTGTTTTTCTTCCTGTTTTTTGCCAATGCAGTAGCCGGCAAACTGTTTCGGAAAGAGCCCTTGAACACCGGACATACATATCAATTGCTCACCAACAACATTGCCTTTTACCTGGCAGCTTTGTTTGTGTTTGGCTATTCGTTTGTTAATTCAACCGTAGCGCTGATCAGTCTTTTGTTTGCGGGGTTTGCAGGACTGCAGGCCCTGTTCTTTTATTGGTGGAAAGAAAAAGAAGCCACCCGCCTGCTGGCTTACGATGCACTTTTGCTGTTTGTAATTTTTATCGGTTTTCAATGGAAAGGCATTACGGTTACGCTTTTGTGGCTGTTGACGGCCGTGATAATTTTCATAAGCGGTGTACGGTTAAAAGTCATTCCGGCCCGCATGGCGGCGATAGCATTGATGGGTTTTACCTTGTTTAAAC
>DATKHJ010000141.1:0-10412 GCA_035510335.1 Flavisolibacter sp.
ATGCTGCCGAAGCAACAAAAGTTAAAGCTTCATTTAACCAGAAATTTTACAACAAAGCAACGTTGCAATACAGCAACAACACGGTAACGGCCAACCTGCTAGCATTGGCCTTTGGCCTGGTGCCGGAAGGCGGTAGCGGAAAGGTCTTTCAAAACATTGCTGCCAAGATTGAAGGCGAGAACAAAGGTCACATCAGCACCGGTGTAATTGGTACGCAGTGGCTCATGCGTTGGTTAACAACCTATGGCCGCAGCGATCTGGCTTACAAACTAGCCAGCAACAACACCTATCCAAGCTGGGGTTACATGGTGCAGAACGGTGCTACAACAATCTGGGAGTTGTGGAACGGCAATACCGCCAATCCTGCTATGAACTCACAGAACCATGTCATGCTGTTGGGTGATTTGCTGATCTGGATGTACGAGAATCTTGCCGGTATTCAGTCGGATGCAAGTGAAGCAGGTTTTAAAAAGATTATCATGAAACCGTCGTTTGTAAAAGGCCTTGATAAGGTGGATGCAAGGTATGCCTCACCCTACGGAACCATTACAAGTAACTGGGAGAAAAAAGGAGATGTGTTGCAATGGAATGTGAGAGTCCCAAGCAACACAACTGCGCTGGTGTATGTTCCGGCAGCTGCGGCAGATGAAGTAAAAGAAGGAAGGGATGCGGCCACTGCATCAGAAGGGGTAAAGTTTGTGAAGATGGAAAATGGATGCGCTGTGTTTGAAGTGGGAAGTGGCTATTATTCCTTCAGCACACAAAACAAACTGGTACTTGCTAACTAAGCTGAATAGAATTACAAGCCGTACAAGAGTGGTTATTATTTATTCGTCCACCGGAGGAATAAATAATAACAAATCAAAGATTGCAACGAACGTTGAATAGTAGCACTAGCCTTTGGCAACAAAAAGTAGAATTATGAAAAGTAAAGTGCAGTTTTTTTTATTGCTGCTGTTATTGGCTTCGGCGCAGGCCGAAGCGCAATTAAGTAAATGGCAGAAAGGTGTTTTGGTTGATGAATTTATTTTTGAATCGGCGCCCTTCCCCGAAAGCCATGCGGCCACCATTGCCGAAGCGCCCAGTGGCTTGATTGCCGCCTGGTTTGGTGGCACAAAGGAACGCAATCCCGATGTGGAAATCTGGACCAGCAGAAGGGTAGGTAACAAATGGACGGCACCGGTTTCTGTTGCCAACGGTATTGTCAACGATACGTTGCGGTATGCCTGTTGGAACCCGGTGTTGTATCAGGTACCCGGCGGCGACTTGCTGTTGTTTTACAAAGTTGGTCCAAACGTAGGCGGCTGGAAAGGCTGGATGAAAACATCAAGTGATGATGGTTTAACCTGGTCGGCGGCTAAGCCATTGCAGGAAGGCTTTTTGGGGCCAGTAAAAAATAAGCCGATGATGGTGAGCAATGGAAATATTATTGCGCCATCGAGCACAGAAGGCAACGGGTGGAAGCTTCACTTCGAAATATCGGAAGATAAAGGGGTGACCTGGCGCAAAGTGGGTCCCATCAACGATGGTAAAACACTTACGTCTATCCAACCAAGCATTTTACTTCACAAAGATGGAAAGCTGCAAGTGCTGGCACGAAGTAAGGAACGGGCATTGATTGAGTCGTGGTCGACTGACAACGGCGAAACCTGGACGCCGGTAGCAAAAGCTTCGCTGCCGAACAATAATTCCGGCACCGATGCGGTGACGTTGAAAGACGGTCGTCATTTGCTGGTGTACAACCATGTTTACCCACACGATACATTGAAGAACGGCAAGGGACCGCGAACGCCGCTAAATGTTGCGGTATCAAAAGATGGTAAAAAGTGGTTTGCCGCAGCCATATTGGAAGATTCGCCCATCAGCCAGTATTCTTACCCGTCAGTTATTCAGTCTGCAGACGGAATGGTGCACATTGTGTACACCTGGCGCCGGAAAAAAATAAAATATGTGAAGCTTGATCCATCAAAGTTGAAACTCGTTGAAATAAAGAACGGGCAATGGCCTGCCGTGAAAGGATACGAAGCACCAACCGCAGGAGAAATTACAAAAGACTAAACCAAAGAACAGCGTGCAGGAACTAACCATTCACTTTCCAAAGAAACTTGTTGTAGGCAATGGCACCATCAGCAAATTGCCGGAAGAGATTCGCCAGCGTGGCGATAAAAAAGTGCTGATCGTCACCATTGACCCGTTGCTTAAAACTATTCAGCATCTGGTTGATGAATTACAACAGTCATCCATTGAAGTGATGATTGATACAAGCGTAATCCAGGAGCCTTTCTTTCACAATTTTGAAACCTTGGTGGCGAAGGCAGCGCCGTTCAACCCCGATGTCGTAATTGGCATTGGTGGCGGCAGTGTGCTGGATGTGGCCAAGCTGGTAGCGGCACAATTAGAGAACGAGCAAACGTTGGAAGACTATGTCGGCATCGGCTTGCTGAAAGGAAGGAGCAAAGGTTTGATTTGCATTCCGGCAACCGCGGGAACGGGAAGCGAAGTGTCGCCAAATTCTATTTTGGTGGATGACGCAGACGGCCAAAAGAAAGGCATCATCAGTCCTTACCTCGTACCCGATTTTGTGTACCTGGACCCACTGCTGACGCTCAGTGTGCCCGCTTCCATTACCGCGGCAACTGGTCTTGATGCGTTGACGCATTGCCTCGAGGCGTACACCAACAAATTTGCACACCCGTTCATAGACTTGTACGCATACGAGGGAATGAGGTTGATTGCGGCCAACCTTGTGCAGGCGGTAAAGAATGGTGCCGATGAAGAAGCAAGGGCACAGGTGGCGCTGGGAAGTTTGTACGGTGGCTTTTGTTTAGGTCCGGTAAACACAGCCGGCGTGCACGCACTGTCTTACCCACTTGGAAGTATGTTTCACCTGGCACATGGCTTGTCGAATGCGTTACTGCTGCCTTACGTTATGGAATACAATCTTCCCGCGGCGCCAAAACGTTATGCCGATGTGGCCGTGGCGCTGGGATGTGAACGGGAGAAGGATGATATGGCAACAGCAAAAAAAGGAATAGAAAAAATCCGGGAACTGATTACTGCCTGCGGCATTCCTGCAACATTGAAAGAAGTAAACGTTCCCAAAGATGCCATTCCGCAAATGGCAAAAGAGGCGTTGAAAATTCAGCGGCTTTTAAAAAACAACCCACGGCAAATTAAAGAGCAGGATGCGGTGGACATTTACACGGCCGCTTATTAAATTATGAAGAAAGAAAAACAGGTAATCGTTCCAACGGTTACGCCACTGACAAAAGATTACCGCCTGGATGAAGGCGCAGTGAAACGAATGTTCAGCAATTTTTCGGCTCATGGTGTTATGCCGTTTATTCTGGGTACAACCGGTGAGTCGGCCTCGTTGCCTTTGTCGTTGAAAAAAGCGTTTGTTACAAAAGCAACATCGCTTAAGAGTGCCGGTACTGTTCTTTATGCGGGTATTGCTTCCAACTGCCTGGAAGAATCGATCGTGTTTGGAAACGATTGTTTTGAAAAAGGAGTGGACGTGGTAGCGGCCAATCTTCCTTCTTATTATGCACTGTCAAACGACCAAATCAAACGTTATTTCGAAACACTGGCAGATGCCTTGACGGGGCCACTTATTATTTACAATATCCCTGCAACAACGCACATGTCCATTCCGCTGGACCTGATTGATGAATTAAGTCATCACCAAAATATCATTGGTATAAAAGATTCGGAACGAAGCGAAGAACGTTTGCAGAAATCGCTTTCTCTTTGGAAAGATCGCGATGATTTTTCGCACTACTTAGGTTGGGCGGCTAAATCAGCAGATGCATTGCTGGGTGGAAGCGATGGCTTGATTCCAAGTACAGGCAATCTTGTTCCATCCATCTATGCTGATATGCTGAAAGCTGTTTCAACTGGCGACCGCGAAAAAGCCTACCAGTGTCAAATTCTTTCCGATGTTTTCGGCGATCTCTATCAAAAAGGAAAATTACTGGGCGAATCACTTTGGGCATTGAAAGTGATGATGAAAGAAGCAGGGCTTTGCGAAGAATATGTGATGCCGCCTTTGCAGTCCATGAGCAATGATGAACGAACGAAATTAGTAGGTGCCCTGCACCAATTACAAAATCAAGAATCCATAAAAATTACTGTATAACATGTCGCAACTTCCAATCATTGGTATAACCATGGGCGATCCGGCCAGCATTGGGCCGGAGATTGCCGTGAAGGCCTTATTAAATCCAATCATTCACAAGATCTGCCGTCCGATGCTCGTCGGCGATGCGGCCGTATTTAAGCAGATCATCGGGCTTCTCCAGGTGGCTGCATCTGTCAACGCAATTACCTCTGTGAAAGAAGCAAAGTTTGAAATGGGCGTCATTGATGTGTATGATTTGAAGAATGTAAATCTCTCCGAACTAAAGTTCGGCGAAATCTCCGCCATGGCCGGCAATGCCTCGTTTGAAGCAGTCACCAAAGTAATTGAATTGGCCTTAGCCGGTGAAGTAGAAGCAACGGTGACGGGACCCATCAACAAAAAATCTATCAACGAAGCCGGTCATCATTTTGCCGGTCATACCGAAATTTATGCGCACTACACCGGTACAAAAAAATATGCAATGCTGCTGGTGGAAGAGAACCTACGGGTCATCCACGTTTCCACGCATGTATCGCTTCGGCAGGCCTGCGATTTAGTAAAGAAAGAACGCATACTTGAAGTGGTGCATCTTCTCCATGATGGGATGAAAAAACTGGGCGCCGATAATTTAAAAATTGGTGTGGCCGGCTTAAACCCTCATGCTGGTGACAGTGGTTTGTTTGGCACCGAAGACGACCAGGAAATTTTACCGGCAGTAGAAGAAGCAAAACGTTTAGGTTTTGATGTGGAAGGACCGGTGCCACCGGATACCTTGTTTGCAAAAGCGGCTACCGGCGCATACGGTGGTGTTGTAGCCATGTACCACGACCAAGGGCATATTCCTTTCAAGCTTTCCGGCTTTAAATGGAATGCGCAAAAGAAACAAATGGACAGTGTGAAAGGTGTAAACATTACCATGGGGCTTCCCATCATCCGCACATCGGTTGATCACGGAACGGCGTTTGAAATTGCAGGGAAAGGCATTGCAAGTCCGGATGCGATGGTGCTCGCCATCGAATCAGCGGTTCAACTCACGAAAAACAAATCATGATTGTTGTTATTGCCGACGATATTACCGGCGCTGCAGAAATTGGTGGCATTGGCCTGCGCTACGGCCTGAAGGTTTTGCTTTCGAACGATGTTACTAATACTTCCGGAACTGATTTGCTGGTGGTGTACACCAACACCCGTTCGTTGCCGGAAGCAGAAGCCGTAAAAGAGATGGCGATGCTAACAGGGAAAGCTGTCCAACTTCATCCTTCTCTATTTTATAAAAAAACTGATTCTGTTTTGCGTGGTCATGTGTTGGCGGAAATGAAGGTGCAGATGGAAGTGTTAGGATTTACCAAAGCGCTGCTGCTTCCTGTTAATCCGCTGTTGGGAAGAACCATACAAAAAGGCATTTATTATGTCAATGGAAAGCCCGTGCATGAAGCCGGCTTTGCAAACGATCCGGAATTTCCCATCAGTAATTCAGCGGTTGAAAAAATGCTAGGTGCTTCTAAAGACGAGATAAAACTAAGCACCGTTTCAGAACATCTTTCCGACGGCATTACAGTAGGCGAGGCTTCCACCATGCAGGAAGTGAAAGAGTGGGCGGCAGCAGGCGATAATAACATTCTTTACGCCGGTGCTGCGTCTTTTTTCTCGGCTTTGCTGCGCCAGCGTTTTGTGGCAAAAAAGATGGATACAAAACCAGCCCTTTCAGCGCCACTGCTGCTGGTAAGCGGAACAACTTACCAGCAAAGCATTCAGAAACAGGCGGCGTATCAGGAGCATCTATGTTCGATGCCGGCTGAAGTATTTAGTCAACCGGAGATAGAATCGAACACTGTGCAGATTTGGGCAGAACGAGTCATCAGCCAACTTCGTAAAACCGGTAAATGCATTATGACAGTTGGGCCGCAGGAAGGATTAAAAACAGATTCCGGACTGCTAAGGGAAAAGCTAAGCGCTGCGGTTGCAGAAGTCGTTAAAGCAATTCCGTTGAAAGAACTCCTGGTTGAAGGTGGCGCAACATCATTTTCCATAATACAGAAGCTTGGCTTTACGGCGTTTGAACCAACCGAAGAATTACAACAAGGCGTTGTGCGAATGAAAGTAGCGGGGCAGGACAACCTGCATGTAACCATCAAGCCCGGTAGTTATGCCTGGCCGGTGGCATGGGAACAGGCTTTTGCAGACTGACGTTTTCAGTACTGCGTCTTAAATCATTTTATGCTGTATGAATTCAACCATTCATCTCGTTGATTACCTGATTATCGGCTTTTTTCTTTTGGCAACACTTTATTTTGGTTTTCGCTTTTCCAAAAACCAGGACACAACCAAGTCTTTCTTTCTTGCGCAAGGAAGAGTGCCAACATGGGCAATTGGTTTGTCGCTGCTTGCCACGTTAATCAGCAGTGTTACGTTTCTTGCTTATCCCGGTACAGGTTATTCTTCTAACTGGATATTGCTGGTGCAAGGCTTAATGGTGCCGATTGTGCTGCTTGGTGTTATCTGGTTTATCGTTCCGCTTTACCGCAAGGTTATCCGCTTAAGTACGTATGAATATTTTGAGCAGCGCTTCGGATCGTTTGCCCGCTACTACAGTTCCATTGCGTTTGTGCTGCGGCAGTTCTCCGGAATGGGCACCGTGCTTTTTCTTCTAGCCATTGCCTTGAACAACATCATCGGCGGCAACATGGTGTTGGTTGTTTGTGTGGTTGGGTTGATCATTATTGTGGTCAATCTTCTCGGTGGAATTGAAGCCGTCATCTGGCTGGATGTATTCCAGGGATTCATGTTGTTCGCCAGCGGCATCATTTGCATAGGCGTTTTGCTGTTTTCAACCGATGGCGGACCAGCAGAAGTTTTCCGTGTGGCAGAGAGTGCGGGCAGAACAGGGTTTGGTCCTTACGATGCCGATCTAACGGAGCTTACTTTTTTGGTGATGGTTATTAACGGCGCTTTTTATGCCGTGCAGAAATACGGCACCGATCAAACCGTTGTGCAACGTTACCTCACAGCGAAAACCGACAAAAGTGCAATTCGTGCATCGCTCATGGGCATCCTGTTAACCGTTCCGGTGTGGATGATTTTTATGTTTATTGGAACGGCGCTTTTTGTTTATTACCAGCAACAGCCCTTGCCGGATGGCTTGCGACCGGAAGCCGTGTTTCCTTATTTTATTAAAACAAAATTGCCTGTTGGTGTTGTAGGCTTGATATTGTCGGCAATGATCTCTGCAGCTATTTGCAGTTTAAGCGCCGATTTGAATAGTCTTGCTGCAGTAGGAGTAGAGGATTATTACAAAAAAGCAAAACCGGGACGGTCCGATAAACATTATCTGAAAGCCAGCCGCGGCATCGTTGTTTTTTCAGGCCTGCTCACAATTCTAATCGGCATTTTGTATGTGAATGCTGGAAGCGAAGGTGTGTTGGGAATTGTCTTTACGTTGTATGCAATTTTTTCCGGTGGCATCGTGGGTGTTTTTTTGTTGGGATTGTTCAGCGCAAGAGCCAACAGGCAGGGTGTAAACATCGCTATCATTGTTTGCATATTGTTTACAGCCTATGCTTTTTTAACCTCCACTGAAATTGGTTTGGGTGAGAACAAACGGTTGCTTTTGGATTTTGGCGACTACAATTTTACACACCATAAATTAATGCTGGGTGTGTATAGTCATCTGGTTGTTATTGGTGTGGGATCTATTGCCAGTTTGTTTTTTCCGAAGCCTTCCATCGATCAAAATCTGCTGTATTCCGGCTGGCAAAAAAGCCGCTCAAAAAAATAGTAAGATTATCCATCATTATAGTAAAACAATACATTGTTTAGCCTTTTCGTCACTTCTAACTTTATCCCTCTCACGGTGCATAGAATTGTTTTTGTTGACAGCGATTGTTGAATGATGAGCTTATGAAAAATTGCTTGCATTTCTTGTCTGCTTTTTCTCATTGTGCAATTTTCCCTGCGGGTTATTCGCTTATTTTTATTCGGTTTCGCTGTAAAGATATTCCGGCGCACCAGCCGGCTTGTTTCGTTTGAATGATTAATTAAAGATTGCTTTATGTATCGAAAATTGATGAAGACCCTTTCCATCACATTCCTTTTTTTCTTCGTGGCCCTGGTTGCTTTTGGGCAATCCCGAACGGTTACCGGCCGTATTCTTGACCAAAAAACAAACCTGCCAATTCCCGGCGTCAATGTAAGTGTAAAAGGCACCAACACCACGGTGGTGACCGATGCCGACGGCCGCTATTCGGTTTCTGTTTCGTCGAACCAGGCCATTTTATTATTTAGTTATGTTGGCTACGGAACACAGGAAATACCGGTGGGTACAAACACAACGCTTTCTCCCACGCTTTCTTCCACGCAGCATAGCATGGACGAAGTGGTGGTAATTGGTTATGGTACCGTCAGAAGAAGAGACCTGACCGGTGCCGTGTCGTCTATTAAGAATGAAGACATTGTTCGTACGCCAACTTTCAACGCAACAGAAGCTTTGCAAGGACGGATAGCCGGCGCCGACATCACCCGTTCTTCGGGTACGGCCGGTAGTGGCGTAAACATCCGCATCAGGGGCAACCGCTCCTTTGGCGGCGACAGAAGCAATACGGCAGGCGCAGATCTCGCCAACAATCCGCTGGTGATCATCGACGGATTTCAGGGTGGAAGTTTAAGCGACCTGAATCCGAATGATATCGAAACTATCGATGTGTTGAAAGATGCCTCTTCTACCGCCATCTATGGTGCCCAGGGTGCAAATGGTGTTATTATTGTTACTACCAAAAAAGGCACGGCTGGCAAAACCACTATTACGTATGACGGGTTTTACGGCGTTAACGGCTATACATCGTTTCCCAAACCCCGCTTGGGTGAAAGCTATATCCAGTTGCGGCGGGAAGCGTTTCGTACAACCGGCCAATGGGCCAGTTCTGCAGATGATGCAAAACTTTTTACAAACGCCGATGAAGCCAGGGCGGTAGCTGCCGGCCAGTGGGTGAACTGGTTTGATTTGTTGAACCACAACGGAACGCAGCAAAGCCACACGGTTTCTGTTCGCAGTGGTTCCGACCGCACAAAAAGCTTGTTGTCAGCCGGTTATTTTAAAGAAGAAGGCATGCTGAAGCGGAACGATTTCACCCGCTACAATGTTCGCTTCAATCTTGATCAGAATCTTTTCAAATGGGCCAAGGCCGGTTTGTTAAGCCAGGTAACCTATTCAAGGTTAAACAGCCGCAGAGACCCACTTTCAGTGGCGTATTCCACTGCGCCATTGGGTGTTCCCTACAACGCAGATGGCAGCATCAATCTTTATCCTTTGCCGGGCAACACAACTGTTCTCAGTCCGTTGACGGACGAGAGAGGCGAACTGATTGCACAGGATAACACCCAGCGTGCAAACATTATTGCCAATGCTTATTTGGAGATCACGCCAATCCGTGACCTTACCATCCGTTCTAATTTGGGAACAACCTTAAACTTCAACAGAAGAGGCATCTTCAACGAAGCGACTTCGCTTGCGCAACGCACCACCGGCATTAACACCGCGGAGGTAAGAAATGGTTTTAGCCGTTTCTTAAACTGGGATAATATTATTACCTACAACAAACGCTTTAGCGACCATGCATTCACCTTAACAGGTGTAGTGGGATATATTCAGAGCGATGCTGAAAGGCTGGAAGCTGCTGGCGACCGCCAGCTATTAGCCTCTCAAGGGTTTTTTAACCTTGGCGCAGCACGCCAAATCAGGGATGTAACGTCGAACTACGAAGGATGGAACAACCTCTCGTACTCTGGACGCATCAACTATATCTACAAAGGCAAATATCTTTTTACGGCCACCTATCGTGCTGATGGCGCCTCCCGTTTAGCGCCGGGCAACAAATGGGATTACTTTCCTTCCGTGGCCCTGGGCTGGAACATCAGCCAGGAGTCGTTCCTGAAAAATGTGGATTGGTTGAACAGCTTAAAACTTAGGGGTAGCTGGGGCAAGGCCGGTAACTACGGTAGCCAGGTTTATGGCACACAAAGTCTTATTGTTGCCGGGCAAAACATGGGCTTTGGCGATGTGCAGGCGCCTTATTTCCAGTTCAATCCAATCGTGGGTAACAGTGAGCTTGGCTGGGAGATTTCAACAACAACCAACATTGGTATTGACTTCGGCTTCCTGAAGAACCGGATCAGTGGTAGCCTCGAATGGTACAACACTAAAACCAGTGATATCCTGGCTTCGCGTTCGTTGCCCTATTCAACTGGGGTGACATCTACCTTACAAAACATTGGCGAATCGCAGAACCAGGGTGTGGAG
>DATKHJ010000142.1:0-9168 GCA_035510335.1 Flavisolibacter sp.
CCTTCGTTCATAGCCAAAGCAGCCCAAAGCAGTAAGCTTTGGAGCCCGTACAAACGGCAAAAAGTTTTGGTCTGCATTTTTCAACGCGGTGCAATGGATGGGCTGATGGCGGTAACCCCGTTTACCGATGCGCACCTGCAAAAAGCAAGGCCAACACTTTTTATGTCGGCAGCCAAATCGGCGGCAAAACCACTCATTGATTTGGATGGCCGCTTTGGCCTTCATCCTTCCATGGGTGTGTTTGAAAATCTCTTTAAAGAAAAAAGACTGGCCATTGTGCACGGCATTGGTTCGCCCAATACCACCCGTTCGCATTTTGATGCGCAGGACTACATGGAAAGCGGCACGCCGTTCAGCAAAAACACCGAAAGCGGCTGGTTAAACCGCGCCGTTGGTTTGCTTGGGCACGAAGCGGCTACACCGTTCCAGGCGGTCAGTCTCACGTCTTCGTTGCCACGCTCTTTTTATGGCGATAGCGCAGCCGTGGCTATTTCCAACCTTGCCGATTTCAGTATTCAACTGCGGGGCAACAATCTTGCAGCCAACACGGTTGCCAAAAGTTTTGAAGAACTCTACGACAAAACGTCGTCTTCGCTTCTCAACAAAACCGGTAAGGAGAGTTTTGAAGCCATGAAGATTTTAAAAAGCGCCGATGTGAAGGCTTACAAGCCTGCCAACAGCGCGGAGTACCCGGCATCGGCACTGGGCAATTCGCTAAAGCAGATTGCGCAACTGATTAAAATGGATGTAGGCACCGAGATTGCCTTTGCCGAATGTGGTGGCTGGGATACCCATTTTAACCAGGGAACCGAAAACGGAACCTTTGCCCGCAACGTGGCTGACTTAAGTAATTCCATCAATGCCTTCTGGACAGACCTTGGACAGTTGCAGGATGATGTGGAAGTAATGACCATGACGGAGTTTGGCCGCACCGTGCACCAAAATGGTTCCAATGGTACGGACCATGGCCGCGGCTCGTGCATGTTTATTTTGGGCAACAATGTGCAGGGTGGAAAAGTGCACGGCAACGTACCAGAACTGGCGCTGGAAAACCTGGAAGACCGCCGCGACCTGCCGGTTACCACTGATTTCCGCGCCGTGTTTGAGGAAGTGGCTACAGCGCATTTAAAGATCAGAGAAAAAGGAAAGCTCTTTCCGGACTGGAAAGGAAAAAATATTGGCGTGATGAAACCAGTTTAATGGTAACCGAAGGCTTCAAAATAGGCTAAGTTGTTCATCTGCAAAACATAAGGCCAGAAAATACCTATTTGTGAGTATTTGATTCTTCTTTACGGAATTGGATTTTTGCCGCTCGAACCAATACTAACTGTTATCCAGCTAACCGGAGGAAATACACAACAGCAGTGACAAGCCGTTTGTATTTCTTCCTTCTTTTCAGATTGATAAAAACACCTGCCTTGTTCCGCTTGTTGGACAAGGCAAAAACCACCAGCCGTTTAAGAGGAAACGCTTAGCCAGAACAAAATGGCGCAAACAATCTTCCGTGCCCTCAATAACGTATTTACTCCGCCCTTAAATTAGCAGCCTTACAGTAGCGCAAATAATCTGAACTGACTGACGCATGGAGCTAAACTCGGCCTGGAACCGGTACACCGATCCTGTTATCCGCGAACGCATAGAAACGAAAATGAGGGGCATTCAGCAATTCGAAAATGAAGTTCCCTGTGTGATCACTATTCACGATGCCCGTGATATTTCCCTGATGTATATGTCGCCACTGGGCCTTCAGCAACTGGGCGTTGGCATTGAAGAAATCACCTTGTCGTTTCACGAGTACCATGCCCGTTTTTTTAACCTGGAAGATGCAGAGGATTATGTTCCAAAAGTAACAGGGCTGCTGAAACGAAACAATACGGATGAGGTTATTTCTTATTTTCAGCAAGTGCGTTTTGCAGCGGATAAGGAATGGATCTGGCACTTAAGTTCCACCCGCATTTTCATGAGGGACCTGGATGGAATGCCGTTGCTCTTCATCACTATCTCCATGCCTATTGATTCGAAAAGTCATGTAACGGCCAAGGTGGAGCGGTTGAAAGAAGAGAATGATTTCATTCGCAAGAACAACCACCTGTTTAGTTCGCTAACCAAACGGGAAAGAGAAATTTTAAAGTATTTGGCGCAGGGATTAACGCCAAAAGAAATTGGTGAAAAGATTCATGTTTCGGAAACAACAGCCATTACACACAAACGCAATCTGAAGAAGAAATTAAAAACACAAACGGCAGTAGACCTGATGAAGTTTGCACAGGCGTTTGACCTTGTATAAGAAGATAAATAAGTTATTAAGTGATTAGCTGATTGATCAGTCCAACGGTTGTGATTGCGCCTGCTTTTAGCGTTTTACGTTTTCATCGAAGAAGTTGTTCCACTTTGCCTGCTCGTCTTTTTTAATGCTGTGGGATGTTTCCTGGTCGTACAGTTTTCCCATGGCCGCATATTTCTTGTGAATGCCTTCAATAAATTGCCGAAACTCTTCTTTGTAAGCAGAACGGGTAAAGCTTACGCCGGCAAAGCTGCGCAACACTTCCTGCATGTATAATAGTCCTACATCAAAATGGCCCTGTTCGTGCTTCAGTAATTCATCGGTTTCCTTGCCCTTTTTCACCCACGATTTTTTGTCGTCAAACTCCACTGTCATTTCAAAGCCGCTGATGATAGCCTTCTCACCTTCAAAACTTACGCTGCCAAATTTGACATTAGTTTTCCAGGCCGTGTAGGCATAGTAAGGACTGCTTTCATTGGGCACACCTTTAAAATCCGACCACTCCAACAAACGAGTCCCTGGCTGGCCGCCAATCAATACTTTTTGTGCAGCACCGGCAATGGTTGACAATAAAAAAATGGAAAGAAAGAGAAGCTGGCTGCGGCTGTTTTTCATGCACTAAAAATAAAGCTGCCAGCCGCTATTGAAATCTTAAATCCGTTGAGAACTGTCGGGAAAAATTATGGGTGTAAGACAAGCGGCTTTTGTGCTGGAAGCTTTTATTTCCCGTTTCCAAACAGCCCTTTTTTGCTTTGTGGCGTAGCCAGCGTACCCGAGGCTTTTTTAATCATGTCGTTGCCAAACTGCGCTTTAATCTGGTCAACGGTTTTAAACAACTGCAGTTTTTCGGCTTCCTTGTCAAACAGGTTCATTTGCAAAGTCATGGGCACAAGGTGGCTGAATTTTACTCCCAGCAACCGCACCTTCTCGCCTTTCTTATACAGGCGGTTAAACAGGTCTTTTACTTTTGCCGTAAGCACATTGTCAAGCGCTGTGTAGGAAATGACTTCCTGCTTGCTCACGGTGGTAAAATCGGCGTAGCGCACCTTCACGGTTACGCAACCGGTGAGGCGTTCTTCCTGGCGCAAGTCATGTGCAGCTTTTTCGGTAAGGCGCACCAGTTCGCTGTGAAGAAAAGCCGTATCGGCAAAGTCAGCATCAAAAGTGTTTTCGTGCGACAGCGATTTTTGTTCGCTATAACCTTCTACTTCCGAAGTAGAAATGCCATGCGCTTTCTCCCACAGTTTTCTTCCCCATTTACCAAACACATGCTCCAGTTGTACCAGGGGAGTTTTGGCCAGTTGCTCAATGGTGTAAATGCCAATGGCATGCAGTTGGTGCTGCGTTTGTTTTCCTACCATTGGAATTTTTTCTACCCGTAATGGCCACAAAAACTGTGTTTCTTTTCCGTGTTCAATTTCCAGGAAACCATTGGGCTTTGCTTCGTTGGTGGCCATCTTGCTTACCAGTTTGTTGGCCGACAAACCGTAAGAAATCGGCAGGCCTGTTTCTTTCATGATTCGCTTCCGCAGTTCGCCGGTGTATTGTTTTACGCCAAAGAATTTATCCATGCCCGTGAGGTCAATGTAAAATTCATCCACCGATGCTTTCTCATACACGGGTGTCGCATCGGCAATGATGTCGGTTACCATGCGGGAATATTTGCTGTAATCGCTGTAGCTGCCGCGAAGAAAAATAGCCTGCGGACAAAGGCGCTTTGCAGCCATGGCAGGCATGGCGCTTTCAATACCAAATTTGCGGGCTTCGTAGCTGCAGGCGGCAACAATACCGCGTTGCCCATCGCCACCTACAATAACAGGCTTGCCTTTTAACGAAGGATTTTTCAATAATTCTACCGAAACAAAAAACGCATCCAGGTCGAAGTGGGCAATATGGCGGAGTGGGGACTGCACCTTTCAAAAATAACACTCTCCGCTCTGTGGCAAAACGATTTAACGGCCTGTTTTCACTGGTGGAAGTACCCGCACAAAAGGCTTTCCGCCAAAGCGAATGCGTGACCCGTTGGGAACAATGTCTTTTGCAAAAAAGAAGATGATCCAGAAGATGAGCGGTGCGCCAATGTAGGCAATGGTATTACCCCAAAGCGAATAAAAGCCGTCAATTTTTGCGTCTTCGGGATTCGCAGGCTGGTAGCGTACCGGAACGGTGTTCCCGGCTTCGTAATCATCGTCCACGCCATGAAAGTAGAACGTGCCTTTGCCAACCGTAAAACTCACCAGCGCATAGGTGTCTTTCCCCAAGCTCATGCCGGAGGCAGCACCAATGCCCTCTACCCTTCCGGTTGTTTTTTGCGAACGCAAAAGCCAAGTTATGTTGGGGAGAAGAAAAGGCAGGGTAAGCAACAGCAGCAATAAAAAGAAAAAACTGTTTTTGCTGAATGACATGCGGGAAGATTGACTGCGAAGATAATCAGAGTGGTGAAAGGTGAGTGGTCAATGGTGAATTGTGAATGATATCATTTTGTCTTTCGCTAAGTTTTCAATATTGATCATTCACCATTCACGATTCACGGCATGAAAAAGCCCTCATCAAGAGGGCCTTTTCGTTCAGTATATTATCAGCTAAGGATTAATATCTGTTTTTGTTGTAACCGCCGCCGCCGCTGAAGCCACCGCCGTTACCACCGCGGAAACCACCACCGGAACGTCCGCCACCGCCAGCTTTCTCTTCTTTCGGCTTGGCTTCCATCACACGGATAGTGCGATTGTCAACGCTTGCCTGATCCAGCTCGGCAATTGCTTTTTTGGCTGCTTCATCATCGCTCATTTCCACAAAGCCAAAACCACGGCTTTTGCCAGTGAATTTGTCAGTGATCACTTTAGCAGAAGAAACTTCGCCATACTCAGCAAAAAATTCTCTTAAGTCTTCATCCTGAATGTTGAAGCTTAAGTTGGAAACGTAAATGTTCATACTTTCTTTAATAAAATAAATTAACGAATTGAGACACGAGGCAAGATAGCAAAGGATGAAACTAACAGCGGAAAAAACGTAGCAGATTAATTTAAAACCAATAGCCCAAATGCGATGCTCATTAACAACACGAATGTACGACAATGCACTTTACCGCTCAACTTTATCTTGTTAAGCAATGGTTAGTAAAATTTATTTGCCATTATTAACATCCCTAAACAGCCTGAAAGCTTAGTTTTGCCCCGTCAATTTCTTCGCTCTTTTTATAACTTGCGGCGCAAGATTTGCTGAGGAATTTTTTTTATCTCAAAGTTTTATTATCGTGTTATTCGTTATTCTCTTTTTTGTACTGCACTGGTACATGTCGCTTTTTTCGCAAACTTTTTTCCAACACCGTTACGCAGCTCACCGCTCTTTTACCATGACAAAAGGCTGGGAACGATTTTTCTTTTTCTTCTCCTGGCTTACGCAGGGATCGTCTTATTTAAGCCCAAGAGCTTACGGTATTATGCACCGCATTCACCATGCTTATACCGATACGGAACTGGATCCGCACTCGCCGGCTTACGATAAAAACCTGTTTGCCATGATGTGGCGCACAAAAAATATTTACTCGGATATTTTATACGAAAGAACACCGGTAGAAGACCGCTTTACCAAGAACGTTCCCAGCTGGAAAAGCTTCGACATGTTTGCCAGCAGCTGGGTTTCCCGTGTCTTCTGGATTGCCGTGTACATCGGGTTGTATTTATGGCTGGCGCCATCGGCGTGGTTCCTGTTGTTGGTTCCTATTCATGCAGTGATGGGACCGCTTCACGGCGTTATCATTAACTGGTATGCACACAAATATGGTGATGTGAATTTTGAAACGGACAACACTTCCAAAAATCTTTTCAAAATTGACTGGCTGATGTTTGGCGAAGGGTATCACAACAACCACCACGTTCATCCTTCCCGCAGCAATTTTGCGGCAAAGAAAGGTGAGTTTGATCCTTGCTACCCGCTGATCTTAATGCTGAATAAACTGAACGTAATCCGCATTAACAAGAGCCTTCAGCCGGCATAAACGCATCAACTATTTTTAAAAGCTCATCTTTCACAGATGAGCTTTTTTATTTGGTGGTCTTTCTTCTCATAACCCATCATCTTGCGTAGCCACTATTGACAAAAAACAAGTCTGCATAACAACAAACCACCCACCATAAACCACAAACAATTTCTCTCTCTTATCTTCGACAGCATGAAAACGGTTTTTATTACAGGTGCTACGGCAGGATTTGGCGAAGCTTGTGCCATTAAGTTTGCACAGAATGGCTATGGATTGATTTTAAACGGACGACGCATTGATCGGTTGTACAAACTCAAACAAAGCCTGGAAGAAGAATACGGCATTGGCTGCTATTTGCTGCCCTTTGATGTGCAGAATAAAAAGAATGTGTTTGAAACCATCAGCGAGTTGCCCGAAGAATGGCGGAAGATTGACATCCTGGTGAACAACGCCGGCCTTGCTCTTGGCCGCGATACGTTTGACGAAGCCAGTTTAGATGATTGGGAAACAATGATTGATACCAACATCAAAGGCTTGCTGTATGTATCAAAAGCAGTAGTGCCGCTGATGATTGAACAGAAGGCCGGTCACATTATCAACATTGGTTCTGTGGCTGCAAAAGACATTTACGAACGAGGCAATGTTTACTGCGCTACCAAAGCGGCGGTTGATGCACTTTCCAAAGGCATGCGTATCGATTTGTTGCCTCATCACATTAAAGTCACCGCTATTCATCCGGGTGCTGCAGAAACCGAATTTTCACTGGTGCGTTTTAAAGGCAATGAAGAAACGGCTGGAAAAGTGTACGAAGGATTTGAACCGTTATCAGCTGCCGACGTTGCCGATGTAGTGTATTATGCGGCCACGCTGCCGCCACATATTTGCATTAACGATTTGGTAGTTACCAGCACCCAGCAGGCCAATTCCATTTACATTCAGAAGGAAGCGAAATAACGGCGCTTGCAGAAACGATAATAGTCTTTAACTAAAGCAGCTTTGCTGCTTTTTTTTTGCGCCAGGGCCGGAGAAAGAGCTTTACAAAAGGCGATTTCGCCGAAAATTGGAACGGCTCGGGTTTGCACGCCGCAAAAAATCCATTACTTTTAAAATCCAGTTCCATTACCTGTTTAAAACCATGATTAAAAAACTAATCGTTGCCGCATTTCTGGCTATTGCAACAAGCTCTTCCATCAACGCACAAGACGTTATCCGGTTGCAACCCTGCAACAATCCCAGCATTCAAAAACAAGCCGACAGTTTAAAGCAACTCTATGCCCGTGACGGCTTCCAGGTTATCAAGGAAGCATCCATTGTCATGGAAAGCGAGTACGAAATGCCGGTGGTGGTGCCGCTGGAGCAAGGCTCGTGGTACCAGTTTGTTTTTATTGGCGATTACACCTCCCGCCTGTACGAAGTGCGGATGTACGACTGGGATGAAAAAATGGTCGTGTACCAAAAAAAGCTATGGGGCGATGTGGATGGTAACATTATCTCCTTCTCCTACATTCCGAAGTTCTCCGAGTTTCACATGTTTAAGCCGGTGCAGCAAAACAAACAAAAGAAAAAAGACCTCTGCGGCTATGTAATGCTGTTGAGAAAAGCGAAATAAAAGAAGCCCCAACCCCTAAAGGGGCTTACGCCACCGAGGGTAAAATATATTCCAACACATCACAGCGCCCTGCTTCATAACCAGGGGCGCTGTGCATTTATAAGCGAGTCCATTAAACCATACAAGTTCCTTGGATTGGAAGATTACTCTTCATCACCTTCTGCATCCTCACCGTAAAACTCATCCAATTCCCGCCGAAGCTTTTTGGTAGGCCGGCCAATTTTACTGGGCCTCTTACCGGTATGAAAAGAAGCCGCCTGGAACTGCATGCGTTCAATTTCTTCGGCCGGCGTCAGGTCAATATAGTAGTTGATGGCTTCCGAATACGCCACGCGGTTGTGCAACAAACCTGTTACTTTAATCACCCATTTTTTGGCTTCTGTTTTCACTTCGTACTCATCGCCAATGCTTACACTTTTTGCTGCTTTTACAGCGGTGCCGGCTTGTTTTACTTTGCCCGAATCGCAGGCGGCGGCAGCCAGCGTTCTTGTTTTAAACAGGCGAATAGACCAGAGGTATTTATCGATGCGGAGTTTTTCTTTGGTTTCTTTTTTCACACGAGTTCCTTTTCTTCTTTTAGTTGAGACAAGATATCCTGGTAGATCAGTTTTCGCACTTCTCTTTCCGTTTGGCGAAAGTGATAAAAAATATTGTAAAAGAATGCCATCACGTAAAACAACATGATCAACGCCGATACAAAAAGGAATGTCAGCAAGGCTTTCAACCAGTTCTCCCCTAACTTGTCAAAGTAATCGCCTACCATCCCTACAACAATCAGCGACAAGAAGAAGGCGTTTATCCAAACCATCTTCACCATGTGCTTTTTCTGTTTGACCAATGCGTTCCAGCCGGGTAGTTTACTGTAACGAGCAGCATCAATGCCGAAGGATAGTTTTCCTTTCAGAACAATGTCCTGCAAATCTTTTTTGGTCTCCAGTTCGGCCAGTCGTTGCGTGATATACGCTTCTATCCTTTTTTCACTCATCAAACGGAATTTATTTTCTAAATTAGGAAAAATAATCTCCATGAAACCGTTGCTGCTGCTGCTTTCAAGCTGTTTCTGCTGTGCCGCCTCCATGGCGCAAAAAAGGCATCAAATGCTGCCGAAGTTTGGTCCCGAAAGACCGCTGATGCATCAACTTCCGAAGAATTTTAATGCCCGCATCTTGCCTGATACCAGCATTCAGTTGCGGGATTTTGCCCTGCGAAATAAAAAGCCCGGCGTTTACCTGCTGCCGCAGGATAACATGCCCTGCATTGTGCCGGATTCGGGTAAAACAGTGAACATACCAAATG
>DATKHJ010000143.1:0-4003 GCA_035510335.1 Flavisolibacter sp.
GTGTTGCTGCAAGGGTATGATTTGCTGTTTGCCGAAAACAACCCGGCCGGCGTAAAAGCGGTGTTGACTGAGCTGGGAATTATTCAAAATCATTTGCGGCTGCCGCTGGTTCCTTTGAGCGCCGGCATTCACCAACAAATAAGAGATTACCTGCCCGTGTTCACAAAGCGTGAGCATGAATAAACGCTTCCTCGTAATTGCACTTTTATTGTTTGCCGTCAACGCCGGCGCACAATACAAAGTGCAATTTCTTTTTCGGAAGCTGCCTGCTTATCACAGATCAACCGATACGGTTTACCTGGCGGGTTCTTTCAACAACTGGAACCCGAAAAGCCCCAAATCTTCCTGCACAAACTGCGGCGAAAAAAACGGCATTACTATTGACTTAGGTAGAGGTATGTTTGAATACAAGTTTACCCATGGCGATTGGGATGCTGTTGAATCGGGCGACGAAGGCGCATACACCGAAAACAGGATGTTGACGGTGGAAAGCGATACAACGGTTTATGTTGACATCGATCATTGGGCGGACCATTTTCCGCGGAAGCCCAAAGAAACAACGGCTTCCAAAAACGTTCAGATTTTAGATACCGCTTTTTATATTCCGCAACTGAACCGCCACCGCAGAGTGTGGATTTATTTGCCGGAGTCGTATTCCACAACAAAGAAAAAATACCCGGTGCTGTACATGCATGACGGGCAAAACCTGTTTGATAACGTAACTGCCGGTTTTGGCGAATGGGGCGTTGATGAAGCGCTGGACACACTGGGCCAAATGCACGGCGAAACAATTGTGGTAGCTGTGGATCATGGCGCTGAAAAACGAATTAACGAGTACTCGCCGTTTGACATGGAGCAGTATGGAAAAGGCGAAGGCAATGCCTATGTTGATTTTCTTGTGCAAACCTTAATGCCTTACATCAACAGTCATTACCGCACAAAGCGCAGTGCAAAATACACGGCCGTTGCGGGTAGTTCCATGGGTGGACTGATTTCATTCTATGCCATGATGAAATACCCGAACAAATTCGGTGCGGCGGGTGTCTTCTCCCCTGCTTTTTGGGTGGTAAAGAACGAGATTATGAACTACGCTACCAAGCGGGCTCCAAAGCTGAAAGGCCGCTTGTATTTCTATGCCGGCCAGCAGGAAAGTGAAACAATGGTGCCGGATATGCTGCAGGTGTTTGAACTGGTAAACAACCGTTCAAAAGCAAAACTAAAATCGCACATCCGTGCAGAAGGTAAACACAGTGAAGAAACATGGCGCAGCGAGTTCCCGTTGTTTTATGAATGGCTGATGAGGGAGTAAGGCGGCCCATCCCGGCCTTCCCAGTGGGAAGGTGAGCTTCGGCACAAAGCCCGGCTTAAGTAAATAACCTTTTTTACTCTAACCCTGATTCTGTGCAAGTGGATTTCACGCAACGGCGCAGCGACGCTACGAATTTTCTCACTGCATATTTTTCTCTTCATTTCCCACGGTAAAAACAAAAGACTCAACCAAGTAATGATTGAGTCTTAAAAGTATGGTGTAAAAGCAGGTGTCTGTGGTTAGGTCACCTTCCCACTGGGGAGGCGGGAGGGGCCGCTCTCTACCCCTTCAACCACTTCATCCACCACGGAAGGCGGTTAAGTTTTATTGCTGCATACTTTTCTTCCTGCGCACCAAACGAGCTGTAAAAAAAAGCAAGGTTGCGAATATCGCTGCCTTCAAAATCAAGCAGCAAATCGCGGCCTGCATGATCCTTTATAAACGCATCAATCAATGCATGCGAAGCACCCAGCGTTCGTCCGTTGGGATGATTGCCCACCAAAATATAATAAGTCCGGTTGTGCGAGAAGAAAAAAACACAGGAAGCCAGCAACTCACCAGCAGCGGACAGCACACCGTATGTTTTTGCCAGCCCGCCTTCTTTCAACTGATAGAACAGGTTTTGAAAGTTTTGAAAGTCTTTCTCCGGCAGTTTCTGTGACTGAAGTTTGGTTAACGCAATAATCGCCGTTATGTCAACAGCCGTTGTAATGACACAACCATAGTCCCGGCTTTTTTTAATGTTGCGGCGAATGTTTTCACGGTAGCCCTTGTACAGTTGTTCGTAAGAAGGCTGTAGCGGCAAAACATAGTTGCTTCGCTGGTGCAATGGAAAACCATCAACAGCAAAAAGGTTGTCGTGATTAAGTGAAAAATCCCAGTAGCGAAACTTCTTTGGCACGGCAGCAAAGAACTGTTGCAGCAGTTGTGCACCAAGACCATTTCCAAATACACCCAACTGCGCCGTTAATGACGGCTGATACAAATAATGCACGCCACCCTTTCTGCGCCAGGGCAACGGCATCACGACCTCGTAATTGTTCAGCACCAGTGCATCCCAATTGTCGCTCATGCAATCGAGGTAGTGCGTGTAGGCATACACAAGCCCGTTTGAAGCTGCATCAATGCATGCATTCCATTTTGCTTCATCAACTTGCTGTCGCTGCAGGTATTGTATGGAATCAGCCGCCTGCATTAAAACTCAAATTCGCGGTGAAGCTTTTGTACTTCTTTGTTGAAGAAATTAATGCTGAAGGAAATCTTCTTCAAAAAGCGATTCTCCGGAATGGTGGATTTCAAATAATCGCCATAGACTTTGCTGTAAAAAAGCGGAATGTAAATGTTCAACGATTCACTGAAGAGCGACAACTGCAACCCCGCATCAAACAAAAATCGATCGGCATCGTTATTCCTGTCCCATGCTTCGGCGTAGGTGCCTACATCGGCAAATACACGCAGCGGAATTTTCACCGGCAGCACTGAAAGCGGGTTAATGTTTTGCGGAACCGTTGTTACAAAATTGGCAGCCATCAACCAATCATCTGTTTTGCCAACCTTGCTGGCAAGTAAATCTGTTCGCACTTTAAAGCCGCCATCGCGAATCATAATTTGCTGGCTGGGCAATCCTTCAAATTTATTTCTGCCCAAAAAATAATTGCTGTAGGTATAATCTTCGTAACCGTTTGCACCTGTCATGTTTAAATGGTAACGATCATTGGCAAACTGTTTCTGAATCGTCTTCTCACCCAGGTAATTAAACTTGCCTGCAAAAAACCGAACCGACAATCCGCCGCCTTTTGCATAGTTGAAAAAATAGTTGGCGGTTAGCGCTGTGCGAATAAAATCCTGGGCCTGCTCTACCTGCAGCGTTACATCGAAGGGGTAAAGTGCCCGAAAGTTTTGATAGCCGAATTGCAGTTGATTTAGGTAGCGGTTTTGAGATGGCGTGGTGTAGTTAAAACGAATGGTTGTATCGGTTGGCGAGAAAATGCTATCGATGCTCACCCGCAGCGATTGCTCGTTGAACAGGAATGTTTTCCATTGAATGAATTTATTGACGGTGCTGCGCGGATTTGCTTCTTTCAACGTAAACTTCAATCCGGGCACCAGTTTTACAAACCGCATCTGGTGCTTTATATTTTCGTTATCGGAGAATTCATCCATCGTAAACGAAGATGCATTCACAAAAACATCCGTCCGGCGAATAGCCCCATTGCTGCGAATGGCATAGTTCAGCTTTCCCAATCCTACAAAGCTTTTACTGCCGGTTGCATAAAGCGGAACGGCCAAGAAGTTCAGCTTTGCTATCGGTGAGCCATAATTGGTTGCCAGTCCGCCAATCATGAACCGGTCGTAGCTATTGGCGCCAATTGCCGGCGAAAGAAGAACAACATTTTTCGTCGGGGCCGTTGTGTAATTTTTGATGGCTCCTTTCTTAAATGGAAAGATGACCGATGTGCCTTTCAGTTGGTTATTAGGCAAAATTCGATTTGTGCTAACCAGTTCAACCAACTTACCCGATTCCGTTAAATTGTAGGTACGCAACACATCAAAAAAATCATCGGGCTGCGGATGACGAAACTGCCACCTGGTGAAATACTCCTGCATCATCAACCGAAACTTTCCCGGCGTCAGGCAATCTTCCATCAACTTCATCCACTCGGCCGTTTTGTGGTAAGCAACCAACCCATAATT
>DATKHJ010000144.1:0-12186 GCA_035510335.1 Flavisolibacter sp.
GTCATGAAGGCCGTCATTATCGACGATGAACCATTGGCAAGATCCATTGTAAAAGAATACTTATCCGCTCATCCGCATATTGAAGTAGCCGCTGAATGCAACGACGGCTTTGAAGGCGTGAAAGCCATTCTGCAGCACAAACCTGATGTGGTGTTCCTGGATATTCAAATGCCAAAGATCAATGGCTTTGAAATGCTGGAACTGGTGGAGAATCCGCCGGCTATTGTTTTTACCACGGCGTTTGATGAGTATGCGCTGAAGGCCTTTGAAACCCACGCCATTGATTACCTGCTGAAACCTTTTGGACAGGACCGTTTTGACAAAGCGGTAGAAAAACTGGCAGCGCAATCGAACCTTGCACAACAGAAAAAAGCAACCGAAGAATTGATGCAGTCGGCCCCGCAGGTGCCTTCGCAAAGCGAACGCATTGTGGTGAAAACCGGGGGTAAGATCAAGATCATTCCGGTGCAGCAGATTCACTATTTAGAAGCTGCCGATGACTACGTAAAAATTCATACGCAGGACGGCGTATTCCTGAAAAACAAAACCATGGGCTCGTATGAGCAAAGCCTGCCGGCAGATAGTTTTGCCCGTACACACCGCTCCTACATGATCAATGTTCACGAAATCACCCGCATCGATCCGTATGAGAAAGATTCTCACCTTGCCATTTTAAAAAGCGGCGCCAAAGTGCCGGTGAGCAAAGCAGGTTATGCGAAGCTGAAAGGCGTACTGGGATTATGAGAGAGTTTTTTTTCGCACTGAGGGAAGGAGAATAATTTGGTTTGCCTTTTATTTTCTAAACCAAATCGTATGCTAGGCAGCCTTCTGATTAATAAGTTATTAAAATTGCTATAAGGATTTATAAAAAATAGGTCGTTACTTACTGCATCTAACAAATAGATAAATAGGCCTGCTCATAAATCCTAATTAAGAGCTCCTCAAAAACGGCGTCACCCGGCTTTATACAACCACTACCAATAAATCCCTTCCCTCCATGCAGACGCTTGAAATAGATATTCCATTTCTTGAAGAAATGGAATATCTCGGCGATTTCTAAACCGAGTAGAAGAAGGAAAATCTTATTAACGAATAATCAAACATCTCTTACAGAAAAATTATCCAACCTATAAAAGCGAACAAAGATTCGTTCTCCTCCTTTTCTCTGTGCGAAAACCCGTTTGTTAAAACATCCCGAATTAAGTCTTCTTTGCCTTCTGTGCCCGCAGGAAACGGGGAAATTTGCCCGCTATGCGCCAGGCATTTCGAATTACCTGTTTATTGATTTGTACACTCTTCCTTTTCGCTTTCTCTGCGCAGGCGCAGATTGTTCGTGTGTACGGAAAAGTCACCAACAATAAATTCGAGCCGCTTCCCAATGCCAGCATTCATTTAAAAACATCTTCAGTGGGAACGCTGTCGAAAGACGATGGCACCTACGAGCTGTTTATTTCCAAAGGCACGTATGAAATTGTGGTGAGTATGCTAGGCTACAAAACGCGGTTGCTGCCCATGGTGGTGAACGATGAAACCCTGCAGAACATCATCCTGGAAGACGACGAAGAAAAATCCACGCTGTCGGAAGTGATTGTAAAAGTAAAACTGAAAGACCGTGCCGACGAGATCATGGAAAAGCTGGTGGAGAAAAAAGACAGCATCAACAACCTCGTAAAAAATCATTCGTACAAGGCTTATATTAAAGCCACGCTGAAAGATTCGGCCTTTGCCGGCAAAGACGATACAACACAAATTGAACCCACGGTAAAAACCGTTACGGAAATTTTGCTGAAGGTTGACAAAGATGCTGCTAACCGCATCAAAGAAGAAAGGCTTGGCGTGAAAGTAAGTGGTGAACAGAAAAAGCTGTTCTATCAAACCACCACCGACGGCGATTTTAATTTTTACAACAACCTGATTCAGATTCCGTCCATCTCCCCTACGCCGTTTGTTTCGCCGGTCAGCAACACCGGTTTACTCTCATATAAATTTAAAACGTTGCGCATTGAGCGGCGTGGCCGCGAAAAGCTGTACACCATTTCGGTAAAACCAAAAGCACTCACCAACGCAACGGTGGAAGGTGAACTGACGGTATCGGACAGTACGTGGACCATCCTGTATGCACGATTTCGTTTTCCGCAATACCATTTGCAGGAATACCAATTTTTTGAGGTGGAACAGCAGCACGACTTTATTGCCGGCAAAGCATGGCTGCTGCGCCAGCAAAAATTCACTTACTATGCTGATAGTAAGCGCAACCGCATTGAAGGGCAAACCATCGTGAACTATTCCGATTACGAATTAGACAAACAGTTTGGCCGCCGCTATTTTAACGACGAAGTAAGCATTACTACCGAACAGGCTTACCATCGCGACAGCGCCTTTTGGAACGCAGCAGGGAAGGAACGGCTGTCAAACAACGAAGCGGCTTTTATTCGCTTCCGCGACAGCCTGTATGCCCTTACACAAACCAAGGCTTACCAGGATTCCATCGACAAAGAAGTGAACCGCATTACCTGGAAAAAGATTGGCTTCTTTGGACAAACACTTTACAACCGCGAAAAAGAGCGAAGCTGGTACCTGCCGCCGCTCATCTCCTTGTATTCACCCTTTGCGTTTGGCGGTGGCCGCATCAATGCATCGGTTGGTTACGGTAAGTTTTTTGCCGACCGCAAAAATCTTTTCATCAATACCAGTCTTAGCTACGGCTTGCGCAACAAAGACGTAAACGGATCGCTTGACCTCACACGCATGTACAACCCGTTTAACCGCGGTTACTACACCATTACTGCCAAGCGGGAGTTCCAGTTTATTTATGAAGGCGATGCCTATATTAACATGATCAAACGCAGCAACATTTACCTAAACAACGAATTGGGTGTTGGTCATGGATTGGAAATCTTCAACGGTCTTTTCCTGCGCAATGAGTTGGGCATTGCCTTGCGCCGATCGGTAAGCGATTACAAAACCGGCAGTCTGGTGGATAGTCTGCTGGGCGATGTGCTGAACAACAACCAGCCCGTGCCCTTTCAGCCGTACAATGCATTGTACGGAAAGGTGCGGCTGGAGTACACGCCGTTTCAAAAGTATCGCCGAGAGCCGTTGGAGAAGATCATCATCGGTTCCAAATGGCCAACAGTGTATGTAGAGTGGCGAAAAGGATTGAAAAACATTCTTGCATCGGATGTTGATTTTGATTACCTCGAATTTGGTTTGCAACAAATGCTCAACCTGGGGCTGCTGGGTCAGTCGAAATACACCGTCAGCACCGGCAGTTTTTTAAACCAGAAAGACCTGCGCCTGATCGATTTTAAGTTTCAGCGCCGCGGCGATCCGTTTCTTTTCATGAACCCGCACCGTTCTTTCCAGGCACTCGATTCCACCTTTCCTATTTTCAAACGATTTTACGAAGGACACTTGGTGCATGAATTCAATGGCTTCCTGCTCAACAAAATTCCACTGTTGAAAAAATTAAAGCTTCGCGAAATTGCCGGTACCGGTTTTTTAATTACACAGGAACGCAACCTGCGTTATGCCGAGTTGTTTGCCGGCGTGGAAAGGGCTTTTCAATCGCCGTTTAACCCACTGGATAAATTCAAAGTGGGGATTTACGTGGTAACATCTGTAGCGAACCAGTTCAGCAATCCCATTCAGTTTAAGGTTGGATTTACGACGTGGGACAAGCGGCGCGGCAAATGGTTTTAGCCTTCGCTACAGCTGTGCTTCTACATTTTATATACAGAGCTGCGCATAATTTTTGCAGAAGTGATCGAATTATTTCCTCATTTTAAATTCTTCCATATGCAAGAAGACAATCGCAACCGGCAAAACCAGCAAAGCGACGATCAGCAGCAATCAGGCGCAGCAGCTAACCAGCAAGGCACGCAGCAGAATACAGGCAACGAGCAAGCGGAAAGTTCGCAACGTGGCCAGGACTGGAACAATTACCAAACAAGAGAATTGGGAAGCGGTCAGCAATCACAAAACGAAGATTCTGAAGACACAGGTGGCGGCGGTACATTGTACTAACAGTCACTTACTACAAACTTTTATCCCCGGTTTTTAGCCGGGGTTTTTCTTTTTAGCAAGCTTGCTTCTATTATTAGATCAATCGTTGGCTGCACCCTGTTTTGTGAGCAACTACATTTTTGTAGAAACTCCTTCTCAACTAAAAATCAATCATTGCATTTGCATCGCTTCGTGTTGTTGGGTACGATATTCGTTCTCTACCGTTTATGAAGTTATCTTTCCATGGGGCCGCCCGTACCGTTACCGGCTCCAAACATATACTTACCTTAAACGATGGAAGAAAAATCCTTTTGGATTGCGGGATGTTTCAGGGAATGGGCGCAGAAACGGAAGACCTGAATCACAACTTTGGCTTTAACCCGGCTGACATCAGCATTCTTCTTCTCTCCCATGCACACATCGATCACACGGGCCTTATTCCAAAACTGGTGAAGGAAGGTTTTAACGGAAAGATTATGTGCACGCAGGCTACAAAAGATCTTACCGATATTCTTCTGCACGACAGTGCCGAAATTCAGACGTACGAAACAGAGTTGATTAACAAACGAAGGGAGAAAAAAGGACTGCGGCCTTACGAACCTTTGTACACAAGCGATGATGTTAACACCTGTCTTTCGCAGTTTGAAACGGTAGAGTACAATACATGGGTGAAAATTTTTCCGGATGTGGAAGTGTACTACACTAACACCGGTCACCTGATTGGCAGTGCAGCCATTACGATCCGGGTAAAAGAAGGCCGCAAAAAAACCAGCATCCTGTTCAGCGGCGATGTTGGCCGCTACCGTTCGGTACTGCTGCAACCGCCGGCAGAAACGCCGCCTGCTGATTACATTATCCTGGAAAGTACGTATGGCGACAAACGCCACGACATCAGCTTCAACATCATTAAAGATATGCGGCAGTGGATTGAACGCATTTGTGTAGAACAGGGCGGACAATTAATTATCCCGGCCTTTAGTGTTGGCCGCACACAGGAGGTGCTGTATGCACTAAACCAACTGAGCCTGGAAAAACGTTTGCCCGAACTGTTTGTGTTTGTTGACAGTCCGTTGAGCATGAAGGCAACAGAAACCATTAAACAATATGCCGGCCAGTTTAACGAGCGGCTGCAACAGGTGCTTGCCATTGACGACGATCCTTTTTCTTTTCCCGGTTTGAAATACATTGAGACGGTGGAAGACAGTCGCAAGCTGGTTGATTACAAAGAACCCTGCATTATTATTTCTGCCAGCGGCACGGCTGATGCGGGCCGTGTGCGGCACCACATTAACAGTTGCGTGGGTGAGAAGAACTGTGCAATTTTATTTGTGGGTTACTGCGGGGCAAAGTCCCTGGGCGGACAATTGCTTTCAGGTAAAAAAGAGGTGGAGATCTTCTACGATGATCCTTCCAAAGTAGCGGCAGAAGTTGGACAAATGCATGGTATGAGTGCCCACGGCGATACGGATGATCTTTCGCAGTTTATCAGTCACCAGAATGCAGAAAAAGTAAAAGGCATTTTTCTTGTACATGGCGAGCAGGCCGTACAAAAAGCCTTTGCCGACCGTCTTACGCTGAAAGGTTTTCAGCGCATTGAGTGCCCGGCGCAGCACCAGGAGTTTGAATTGCCGCTGCCGCGAAAACGCAAACGCATTCCGGTGGCTACTACGGAAACAGCCTCGGCATAAAGGAGTGGCATTAATTTTTCACGCATTCTACAAAACAATTTTATGGCGAAGAAACAGAACAGTGAGACACCCTACCAAAGCGACCGGGATACTGCGCCATCGAAGCAGACCGGCAACATTAATTCCCGCAATAACAACACTGCGGTATCGACACCGGGACCGGGCGGAACAACTGTTGAAAATGCAGGCGATGAGGGTATTGGCGATAAGGCAGTAAACGATCGGAAACTGACCGATTATACATCAAACCGGTCGGCAGACGCATAACCAATTACGTACAAATTTTAATAAGCAGAAAAACGATTATTATGGATGTAATTATTCAATCACTCGGATTTAAGCACAGCGACAATTTAGAAGCATATATTAACGAGAAGCTGGAAAAACTGACGCCGGCCGATCGCATCATCAGGGCCAATGTAACCTTGTTCCAGGGACCTGACCGGGCTACGCCAAACGACTATTGCGAGATTCGGCTGGAAGTACCCGGACCCGACCTGTTTGTAAAAGAACACGCCGAGCAATTTGAGCAGGCCATTGATGAGTGCATTAACAAACTGCAAACCATTCTGCGCAAGCAAAAAGAAAAATGGGTGGACAGCCACAAGCGGGCCGGTGCGCAATAAAACACTTCGTTGAAAGTTGAACGTTTAATGTTTAAAGTTGTTGGATAGCTAGTGTTGACGACACAGGCTCTTTCGACTTTAAACATTAAACTTTAAACAATTACACAACCATTCATGGAAATTCAGGATTGCATTATCGTCGGCGGTGGGCCGGCAGGAATGAACGCTGCCGTTGTACTGGGCCGTTGCCGTCGCAAAGTGCTGGTATTTGATACCGGTTCGCACCGCAACAAGTATTCGCACGGTATGCACAACTACCTTACAAGAGATGATATTCTACCACCCGATTTTTTAGCGATTTGCCACCAGGAAATAAAAAAATACGGCGTTAAACGCATTCAAACAAAAGTTACCAGCGCCATTAAAAACAGCGAAGGCTTTTTTGATGTAAAAACCGAAAAAGGAGACATCTACCGGTCAAAAAAATTACTCATTGCCACCGGGCTTTGGGACAATGTGCCGGATATTCCCGGCTTCCAGGAACTGTACGGCAAATCGGTTTTTCACTGTCCTTATTGCGATGGCTGGGAAGTAAAAGACAAGGAAATTGGCGTGTATGCCCGCAATAAAAACGGCTTTGAGCTGGCGCTGGCGCTGAAGGGCTGGAGTGAGCATGTGACCTACTACGCAGACACCAAAAACAAATTAAAACCGCACGAGGTAGAAACGCTTTCGCTGAACAATATTCCCATCATCTCTTACCCCATTGCACGCCTGGAAGCCAAAGGCGAACAGTTGCAGGCCATTGTTTTTAAAGATGGTAACTCGCGCCGTTGCGATGCCCTGTTTTTTGTAAACGGCTATCAACAGCAATGCGACCTTGTGGAAACCTTTGGGTGCAACATGACAAAAAAAGGCGTGGTGCTTACCAACCGCTATCAGCAAACAAATATTGACGGCCTTTATGTAGCCGGCGACGCAGCCAAGGATATGCACTTCGTGGTAGTGGCAGCGGCTGAAGGGGCAAAGGCCGGCGTTATCATCAACAAAGAGCTGCAAAAAGAGCTTACCAAATGGCCTGAAGAAACGGCTGTTGCCATTTAAAAAACATCCTGTAGTTTTAACTTTTCAGCCCTGTTAATGTTAGCGGCGCAAAGCCGCGCTGGTACAGGCTTTGGTTAATTTTGCAGTAATCATGATGCGCAAAAAAATATACAAAACCCTATCAATTCTAGCCGTTGGCTTATCGTTAACAGCATCGGCAGTAGCGCAGGAAGCCAACGAAGCCACCCTGAAAAGCATTCTTTCAACAAAAAATTTTGTGTTCAGAGCACAGTCGGCCTGGCCGTTGCAAGGAAAGGTTATTCAATTAACGCCGGGTTTTGATATGCGGGTAATGATTGATTCCATTAATACTTATCTCCCCTATTACGGTAGGGCTTATACGGCAGGGTACAACCAGGCAGGTGGCATTAGTTTCACTTCCAGCAAATTTGATTATAAGCTGAAGGAAAAACAGAAAGGCGGCTGGGATTTAACCATCAAGCCTTCCGATGCGAATGATGTCACCCAGCTTACCTACTCTATTTCTACCAACGGATTTGCCACGTTGCAGGTCATCAGCAATAACCGACAGGCAATCTCCTTTTATGGAGTGATTGAAAAAGCGAAAAAAAATTAAACCGGTTCTTACCGGTTTTTTTGTGCCCAGTTTATATTTCAAAGACTAATTGGTTGTTGCAGAAAATGAACGTGTTCTTCATTACATGTTTTGTTCTTTTCGACGCGTTGCATAACTTTTTTCTCCCTGAATTTAACCTGCTTTACTTACTGTTTTTCTACATCTTGGCACATTTCTTTATTCTATTATAGCAGAGCCCCATTGGGGAAATCACCCTTAACCATTTTATATGCTCAAAATAGTAGAACCACGAATTGAGGCGCAGGAATTTTACAAGTCATCGCTTGAGTTGCTAAATGAAAACAACATTTCTTACATGCTGGGCGGCGGCTTTGCCCTTTACCATTACACGGGCATTGTTCGCGACACCAAAGACATGGACCTTTTCTGCAAACCGGCCGAGTATCCAAAACTTTTAAAGCTGTTTGCCGACCACGGCTACGAAACACAGGTGTACGATGTACGGTGGCTTGCCAAAGTGCACCGCGATGACCACTACATCGATATCATTCATAACACCGTAAACAACATTTGCACGGTGGATGACGCCTGGTACGAAAACGCCTCGCCAACACAGGTGTATGGTGTGCCGGTGAAGATTATTCCGGCAGAGGAGTTGGTTTGGTGTAAGCTATACGTGCAAAACCGCGAACGGTATGATGGCTCGGACATTAACCACATTCTTCTGAAACGTGGTGGCCAGTTAAACTGGAAACGATTGCTGAACCGGATTGATCCACACTGGCACCTGCTGCTGATGCAGATCCTGCAGTTTCAGTTCGTTTATCCATCCGAATACCGCGAAATCATCCCTGAGTGGCTATTTCGTGAACTGATTCAGCGGGCACAGGAGCAATACGATCTGCCTTCTCCCTATGAAAAAGTTTGCCGGGGCCCGATCATTGATAACACCCAATACGAAGTGGACATCAAAGACTGGAATTACAAGTCGTACACCATTATGACCGTATAGATTGTGAAGAAGGAACAGTAGCGTGTTTTTAAAATCAGCAAGTGTTTTATACTGATGGAGGAACAATTACAGCAAAAAGCAACTAATGGAAATGGTACCATACGGGTAGCCGCGGTTGGCGACATTCACGTACGGGAAACCGACAAAGGCAAATGGGCGGATTATTTTAAAGACATTTCCCGCAACGCAGATGTGCTGGTGATTTGCGGCGACCTTACCGACACCGGCGATGAAGTAGAGGCCCAGATACTGGCCGATGAATTAAAGGCCTGTTCTATTCCGGTGGTGGCAGTTTTGGGAAACCACGATTATGAAAAAGGGCGGCACAAACTCATTCGCAAAATTTTGCAAAGCGATGATGTGCATGTGCTGGACGGAGAAGCCATCGTAATAAAAGGCGTTGGCTTTGCCGGCATCAAAGGTTTTGGTGGTGGCTTTGACAACCACATGCTGTCGATGTTTGGCGAAGGTGCCATGAAGGCGTTTGTTCAGGAAGCCGTGGACGAAGCACTGCATCTGGACCGGGCACTTGCACGCATTGAACAGGAGCATGAAGGGATGAAAAAGATTGCCGTGCTGCATTATGCGCCTGTAAAAGAAACAGTCCTGGGCGAGCCCGAAGTAATTTTTCCTTTTCTTGGTTCCTCCCGTTTGGCGGAGCCGCTGGAGCGACGAAATGTGTTTGCCGCTTTTCATGGCCATGCACATGCGGGCAAGCTGGAAGGAACGACGCCAAAAGGGATTAAAATCTTTAACGTTGCCAAACCCATTCTGCTGAAAGCGGGGTATGAGCAACCGTATTATGTGCTGGAGGTGTGAGGTGGCATTAATAGGTTAATAAGTTAGTAGGTTAATGGGTAGTTGCGTCAGTAAGTAAATAGTTTGAAAAAGATCCGGTTAGCACCGGGCTTTTTTATTTGTGAGAATGAATAAGCTGCGAGAAAAGTAAGATGGTTATGCAATTATCAATAGTCAAGGCCGTGATCTTTTTGAGAAGATGTCTATACCAACGCTATTTAAAAAGCAAATAGGTTAACAAGCCAATAGGGTACTCTCCCATTAACTTATTAACCTACTAACCTTGTAACGAAACTTAATCGTGTCCTTCCAGTTTCACCAGCTTGTTGTACAAGCCCAGTACCAGGAAGTTCACCGGCCAGTGGCCAATAAAATTGCTCACCTTCTTTTGGCCGGCAATCTGGAAACCTGCCGAAAGAATCATTGAGCCAATTCCTAACCAAAGGAACAGGTCGGAAGGAAGCTTTGCTGTTTGCTCTTCAATCGCCGTTGCTACCGGACCTTCATTGTGTTGTGGATTCTTGCGTCCTGTCCTCACTGTTTTAATAGTATCCTCTTGTGTTGCCATAATGTCCTCCATTATTTTAATGAATGAGAAAAATTTATTTCAACTTTCCTGCCAAACACAGGCTTGCCACTTCTGCCCCTCTTTGCACGGAAGAGGCTGCAAGCTTTGTGCGCTTTTCTTCTACACCTAATTCCACAACAACATTGAACAGACAACACGTTTCAATGCCTGCCTGATTTGACCGGTTCATCCCTATCTTTAAGCATCATCAAAAACCATCAATCTGCTCGTATGAAAAAAAGCGTACTGCTTCTCTTCGCCTTTTTTGCAACACATCTTTTAATTGCGCAGGAAAGCAAGGAACCGGTGAAACTCACCGATATGCTGAAGATTAAAACAGCCGGCAACCTGGTTGTAAACAAAGCCGGAACAGCCGCAGTATTTACCGTTACCAGCATTGAACCCGATGAAAAACGGGAAGGCGAATACCGCTACAGTACGCAGCTGTATAAATTAAACCTTGCAGAAAATGGAAGCAAGACAGAACAGCTAACCTTTTCAAAAGAAGGTGCTGCACAGCCTGCCTGGAGCCCTGATGGAAAAACGCTTGCGTTTGTACGAAGTGTAGAAGGCAGGCCACAAGTCTTTCTTTTGCCCATGAATGGCGGCGAAGCCTACCAGCTAACAAAGTTCAGCTATGGCGCTTCTGCGCCAAAATGGTCGCCGGATGGTAGCAGGATTCTTTTCGCTTCTTCTATCCAGATGAAAGATTACCTGCGTGATGCTGCGCTCAATTCTTCCCGCAACACCATTACGTGGCCATTGGAAAAACCAGGACTAACCAATACAGAAGTTTTGCAACTGCAAAAAGGCAAAGGCAATCCCGATGGCAACCTGCAGGAAATTCGCACTTATCTTTTGAGCAATGAAGCCGATGGCAAAGCCACCGTGCTGACGAAGCTGAACTTCCAGGATGAAACCAACATTTCTTCGAACACCAGCTTCAACCAGTTTTTTACCGCTGAACTAAAAGCCCCAACCAATGTTAAGCCGGTCACCGCCGGTTTTTACCGCTACTCTGTAGCTGAGTATACTCCCGATGGAAAAAACCTAATCATCACTGCTGATATCGATTCGTTGGAAAGTCCTGACCGCTCACAGGAGAGCCAGGTTTTTATGGCGAACGCCGATGGCAGCAACCTGCGGCAATTGTTGGGCAAGAAAGGTTTTACGTATAACAGTGCGAAGGTTTCGCCTTCGGGCAAATGGCTGGCATACCAGTATGGGCCGATTAATGGCGATATTGCCACGCTTGCTATTATGCCGCTGAACGGAAGCGAAAAAGAAGCCATCAGTATTCTCTTCGACCGGAGCAAAGGAGGGTTTAACTGGAGCGATGATGAGAAGTACCTCTACTTCACAGCGCAAAGCAACGGCGGAGCACCGCTCTACCGTGTAAACATTGCCAGCAAAAAAGTAGAACAGCTTTCCAGTTACGATACCGGCATCACCAGTTATGCACTGGCCGGTGACAAAATCCTTTTCTCGCAAACAGAAGTCACCAATCCATCAGAAGTGTACATGGCCGATATGACGCTGAAATCGCCGGTTCGTCTCAGCAACTTAAATGAATGGGTGACGACAAGAAAACTTTCGCTGCCGGAAAAGAAAACATTCGTAAACAACAAAGGCCTGACGGTGGAATACTGGATGATGAAACCTGCTAACTACGAAGCCGGCAAAAAATATCCATTGCTGCTGGAAATCCACGGCGGTCCATCAGCCATGTGGGGCCCCGGCGAAGCGGGCATGTGGCACGAGTTCCAATACTTTGCCGGCAAGGGCTACGGCGTGGTGTACAGCAATCCGCGTGGCTCGGGTGGTTATGGCGACCAGTTTTTAAAAGCCAACGTAGGCGACTGGGGAGCAGGGCCTATGAGCGATGTTATGACGGCGCTGGAAAAGAC
>DATKHJ010000145.1:0-9161 GCA_035510335.1 Flavisolibacter sp.
GATGTAAAGCGCATCGGCATCTACAATTCTTCCGAGAAAAACTTTTGCCGGTACATTCGTCATCGAAGCGGGAACATCAATTTCTCTCCGGTACCAAACCACGCCGTCTAAATCACGAATGCCCTGGTCTTCCCAGTAACCGGGAACGGCAATCGTGCGCCAACCTTTGGGTGTGTACGACGGATCATGCCATTTTTGCATAATGCCATTGTCTACAGGAAGGAACATCTTGCCGGGATTTTGAAAATCGCCTCTTGCGTTATTGGTTGTGTCTCTATTCTTAGCGATGGTTTGAAGAAAAGTTGGAAATTCTTTAAATCCTTCTTCGCTCGTCCACGCTTCAATAGGAGAGCCGCCCCAGCTGGCATTGATAAGGCCAACGGGTACGCCGTATTTGTCATAGAGTTTCTTAGCAAAGAAGTAAGCCACAGCCGAAAACTCCCGTACATCTTTTTGGTTGGCCCACTTCCACGAACCACCGGGTAAATCTTCTTGTGGTCCTTGCAGGGAGGTTACATTCGGCACCCAAAAATGGCGGATCTGCGGGTTGTTTGCCTGCGCAATGTCTTCGCCGTACAACACATGGTGCAGCTCCATTTGGTGTACCATGTTCGACTGCCCTGCACACAGCCACACATCTCCAACAAGAATTTCGTTTAGCGTGATGCGGTTGCTTCCTTCAATGTTCATGGTAAACGGACCGCCGGCTTTCAGCGGCTGCATTTGCACGGTCCATTTGCCGTCTTTTCCCGTCGTGGCTTTGTAAGATTTGCTGTTGAAACGCACCGTCACTTTTTCGCCGGGAGAAGCCCAGCCCCAAATATTGAGTTTGGCATCGCGTTGCAGAATCATGCTGTCGCGAATAATTCGGGGAAGCTTCACCTGCGCCGAGGAAGCAAGCGAAAGAAGGAGAACAGAAAGGAAAGCAAAGGCCTTCATCATGTTAGATCTTTTCTTTGTAGGGATTGATGGTTTGAATAGTGCCGTCTTCGTTGTGTGTTAGTTCCGTTACTTTAACCGAACGCAGGTGGGTTACACCTTTTGAAAGAGAGGAGTCATGGTAAAACAAGTACCATTTTCCTTCGAATTCGGCAATGGAATGATGACTTGTCCAGCCGACAACGGGATTTAGAATAATGCCTTTGTACGTAAACGGACCATAAGGATTATCGCCAACGGCGTAACAAATAAAATGCGTATCGCCGGTAGAATAGGTGAAGTAGTATTTGCCGTTGTATTTGTGCACCCAAGATGCTTCAAAAAAGCGGCGGTCATTGTCGCCTTGCAAAAGTGGTTTTCCATCTTCATCTACAATCACCACATCTTTTACAGCTTCTGCTAACGACAAAAGATCGTCGGAAAGCTTTGCCACTTTTGCACACAGTGCCGGCTCGTTATCAGCCGGTAAAAAAGCCAGCGGGCTTTCAGGTTGGTCGCTATTAAAAGCGCCGTTGCGCCAGCGCTGCAATTGTCCGCCCCAAATGCCCCCGAAGTAGATGTAATAACTTCCGTCATCATCTTTAAAAACGGCAGGATCAATGGAAAAGCTTCCTTCAATTGGTTGTGTTTGCGGCGTAAACGAACCGGTTGGTGAATCACTTACCGCCACGCCAATGCGAAAGATGCCATCGTAATCTTTCGCAGGAAAAAACAAATAATATTTCCCGTCTTTCTCAGCCGCATCAGGCGCCCACATCTGCTTTTCAGCCCAGGGAACATCGGCTACATGCAAAGCTTGTCCATGATCCGTTGTCTCCCCGCCGGGATGTTCCATGGATAACACATGGTAATCTTCCATGGCAAAGTGGCTGCCAAGATCATCAAAAGCTTCGCCTGCATCTATGTCGTGCGAAGGGTAGATGTAAAGCTTTCCGTTGAATACATGTGCCGATGGATCGGCGGTATAAATGTGTGAGACCAGCGGCTGCGAAATAGCCCGGTTGTTGAGATCATCGAAGTTGATGTGGTCAATGCTATCTTCTGGCATAGTAAGAGGGATGAATGATGAGGAATGAGTGATGATTAATTAAGCGTTGCGGCGTTGTTTTAGATCGGCTTCAATCTGCAGCTCTTTCCGCTTGTCTATTTCATAAAAGAAAAGCAGGGCAACGGCCAAAAGAAACGGTATGGCCGGGTAAATGCTGATGAGCATTTTGGTGCCGTTGATAGCCGATGCTGTTTGTCCGGTTGTGCTGCTGGCAACGTAGTTGTATTGGCCTAAAATCCACGATACCAACGAGCTTCCAATGCTTAACCCGGCTTTCAGTCCTACCATCATGGCCGAAAAAATAATGGCCGTGGCCCGCCGGTTGTTTTTCCATTCGCTGAAGTCGGCCACGTCAGCAATCATCGTCCATAAAATGGGTGTACTGATGCCATAGAAAAAGCCATGCAACACCTGCGCCCCGAAGATGATACCGATAGATTTCGGCGGGAAGAAATAAAACAAAATAATGAACAGAGTAGAGATGAAAAGCGAAGCCATAAACGTGTTTCGCTTACCGTATTTATTGGCAAACCACTGCGAAAGCATGATTCCAACAAGGCCCACCAGAATGCCGCCGCCGTTGAATACACCCAAGCCTAACGAGGTGTCATTTTCAAAGGTTGGTAAAAAACTTTTGAATGGCTCTAAGAAAGCACTTAATTCGGCTTTGTCAACATAGTTTTCAAAGTAGTAAACGTAAGAGCCGCCCTTCAGCGCCAGCGTAATAAAAACCAGCGTGGTTACCAGCAGCATAATCACCCACGGCTTGTTGCGGAACAAATCGGCTAAATCTTCTTTTAAACTTGATTTTTGCTCCGGCTTTGGAATCACTCTTTCCCTCGTGGTGAGAAAGCAAATAATCAGCATAATGGTACCGATGATGGCCAGCACTGTCATCACCTTGGAAATACCAATTGCTTTTGCTTCAATGCTATCGCCGCCGCCGGCTTTTATAATGAAGTTGTACATAAACACCTGTACAAAAAACTGGGCAAACATCACGGCAACAAAACGGTAAGCGCCAATGCTGTTACGTTGTTTCATGTCGCCGGTAATAACGCCGCTCAAGGCAGAATAGGGCAGGTTGTTGGCTGCATACAAAAGCAACAACAAGGCATATGTAACAACGGCATAAATGATCTTGCCCTGGTAAGAAAAATCCGGCGTTTTAAAAGCAAGTAAAGACACAACGCCCAGCGGAACAGCCGTCCACAAAATCCACGGCCTGAATTTACCCCATCGGCTTTTGGTTCTGTCGGCAATGGCACCCATAATAGGGTTGAAGGCAAAGGCCGCCACAAGACCAACAACCAGTGTTAAGGCGGAGGCATGTTCTGCTTTTAAACCATAAATGTTCAGGTAGTAATAGGCAATCCAGGTGACCAGTGTTTGAAACACCAGGTTGGCAGCCAGGTCGCCCAGGCTATACCCGATTTTTTCCATTACCGAAAGCTTTTGCGATTCCGGCCGTTTCATGCGGGTAACGTTGTTTTCTGCGGTTAGTTCCTGTGAGCTTTGCATCGTTCGTTATTTGTGGTGGATTAGAAGGATTGTTTGTTTGTGGCCCCTGTTTTTGTTTCGACCACTTTGTAAAACGCAGGCTTTGGCTTGTATTGCCTGTCGAAGAGTAGCGGATAATCGGTGCGGCCGGGAATGGGCCAGCCGTTCAGCCATGATTGTCCGTCGTGAACGCCCCAGAACGTAACACGGCTAATGTTGTCGCGGTATTTTAAAAACAGGCGGAACAGGTTTTCGTATTGCTCCGAAAGTTGATTCTGCACCGAATCCGGCAGGGCGGTAGCATAAGGGTTGAATTTTTCATTGAACTCTGCCCGCTGGTTTACATCTGCGCCAACAACACCACGGGGACGTTGCAGCGTGGTCAGGTCCAGCTCTGTGAAGGCCACTTCAATTCCCAGGGCAGAAAACTCTTTGATGCTTTGCTCAATGTCTGCCAACGGCACCTGGTAAGAACGCCAGTGCCCTTGTATGCCCACACCATCGATGCGTACACCGGCTGCCTGTATTTTTTTTATCAGGCGAATAGCGCCGGCTCTTTTCTTTGGTTCTTCAATGTTGTAATCGTTGTAATAAAGCTTTGAATTAGGCGATGCTTTTTGCGCCAGCCGAAAGGCTTCCACTACGTAATCTTCACCCAGCTTTTCCAGGAAGATGGATTTGCGCATGCTGCCGTCTTCTTCCAGGGCTTCATTCACTACGTCCCATGTATCTACTTTTCCGTCGTACCGCGAAGCAACCGTGTTGATATGATTGGTGAAGAACAAGCGCACAGAATCTGCACTTTTCATGCGGCGCACAAACGGCGGCAACTGGCTGTGCCAGATCAGCGTGTGGGCATTCACCTTTAGGTTGTTCTTTTTTGCGTAGGCTACCAGTTTGTCGGCCAGGTCAAAATTGTAGCGGCCCCATTCCGGTTGAAGTTCTTCCGCTTTCATGATGTTTTCCGGCGTCACGGCGTTGAATTGCTGTGCTACCAAAGCGGTGGCGCCGGTTTCTTTTTCTTCTATCTGCCTTGCACTTAGCGCTGTGCCAATTAAAAAGTCATCCTTAAACGTTTCTTTCAGCGAAGGTGTGCCGGAAGCATCCGTTGCTTTTTTGCTGCCCGCACATGACGATAACAAAAGACCGGCAACCAAAACCGAAAAAGCGAATGAAGAGTTTTTTATCATGGGTTTGTTGTTTTTATTTTTTGTAGAGTGTTTCAGGTGGACCGAGATAGGAGGGCTTCAGGCCACCAAAATCAACCACCAGTTTTTGAAGAACGACAGCCGGTGAAATGGCCCAGTATTTCAGAGTATGCTTGCCGGGTTTTAAAATTTGATGTTCAGATTTTTTGATGATAATGTTGTTCGCTACCCAACTGTTCCAGATGCCGCTTATGCTGTTTTTGTCTTCTTTGTTAAGCGAAATAATTTGCGGCTTTTCGTTATCAATGGAAACAGCAAATTGCAAGCCTTCTTCGTCGTTGTAAAAATTAACGGTGGGGGAGAAGAAGAGATTGACCGTTGCTTTGCCAGTTGACGTAGTGTAAAAATCGTATTCCACATGCGGTGAAGAAGCACTCAGCGAGGTTGACGCTGTCACAGGAAATGTAGTGATGCCTGAACAGGTTTTGCCAATGTCTGGAATGACCTTCCATTTAATGTCGTTTCCGCCGACAGCTTTCGTCCAATTTTCTGCTTCAATAGAAACATAATTTAGTTTTTCATAAAACACATTTCCTATTCCATTTTTAGGAACGAAAGAAAGGGCCGTTGCAGGTTTATATTTCGTATCTATTGCTGTATCCGTCAGTTGGCCATTTGTTACATACGCAACTGCAGGCATTTTATTTACGGGTGGTTGCTGCCAGTAAGTGTAGCCAATGTGCGTCTGCGACATCATGTGATTCCACTTGCCGTTATTTAAGCGATGGTAGGCCAATGTTATGAGGGAATCGTTTTCATAAAGTTTTTTGGCTGCATCGGCATAGGTATTCGCGGATTGGTTACTGTCTTTTACGTTCCGTCGGTTATAGGCAACATTCCAATACAATTGATGAAGGTTGCCAAGAGCTTTAGCCGGCTGTAGTACAAGTTGGAAATAGGCGTCACGGGAATTAGCAGGCAGCAACTGGTTGATCTTTTCTGTCTTATTTACCAGTTCATTCCACTCTCCATTCACTCTGTCGGCTTCATTGTAGTTAAGAATTTCGTAAGTCTTTTCATCCAGCAATTCTGGTTTTCTTCTCGCACTTAGCTGCGAATACTTCCTCAGAATCTCACCAACTTCCTTTTCATGCGTTGATCCAAACTGTTGTTCCGCCCAATTGGTGTAGTAAGTGCGAAGGTTGCCTTCGTTCCACTTTTCAGGGTTCCAGGCATAATCCAGAAAGAAAGAGGTTGGCAATTCCATCGGCTTAATGTCACCCACGTTCACAATCCATATCCTGTCCACACCATGACGATAAGCCAGGTGCATTTGCTCCCACACTCTTGCCAGGTTGTTTGTGTTCAGCCATTTGTAGTTTCTGGGTCCGCCTACATAATCAAAATGGTAATAGATGCCGTAACCGCCTGCCCGTTTCGGCTCGTTCAGCTTCGGAAGTTTGCGGAGATTGCCCCAGTTGTCATCACAAAGGAGCAGTGTTACATCATCCGGCACACGCATGCCTTTGTCGTAGTAATCCTGCACTTCTTTGTACAGCGCCCAAAGCTGCGGCGTTTGTTCTGCCGGCTTGCCCGTTACATCGGCGATGATCGTTCGCTGATCGGCTACAATTCTTTCCAGCAAAGCTGTTGCGGTTTCCCGGCTCATTGGTTCGTCGCCATCGCCGCGCATGCCAATGCTGACAATCTTTTCATTGGTAGCCCGCTGCATACCATCGCGCCAAAACTTTTGCAGTTTAACGGCGTTGCTGTCGTAATTCCATTTACCGCTGCCGTGGCGGCGCCATTCATCGTGTGCCCGCATCAGCGGTTCGTGGTGCGAAGTGCCGATGACAATGCCGTAGGTATCGGCTGTTTGCCGGTTCAGCGAATCATCGTCGTAAAACGCATTGCCCCACATGGCCGGCCACAGGTAGTTGCCTTTCAGGCGAAGAACAAGCTCAAATACTTTTTCGTAAAACAGGTGATTGAAGCCACCGAATTTTTCACGGCTCCAGTTGCTTAGCGCCGGGGCTTCGTCGTTAATAAAAATGCCACGGTATTTCACCTTTGGTGCATCGGTTAGCAAAGCATTCGGTTGAACGTAGATTGCCGCTTTCTTTTTCACCGGTACATCGGCCCACCAATACCAGGGCGAAACGCCGATTTGTTTGGAGAGTTCAAAGACGCCATACGCTGTACCTCTTCTGTCACTGCCGGCAATGACCAATGCGTTGTCAACACCTTTAAACGGTGATTTGACAACTTGGATATGGTAGCCTTCCCATTTTCCATTCAGCTTGCCGACAGCCAGCTTTTTTTCTTTCACCAATTGCTGAATGGCCCATGACTTTCCAATGCTGCCAATGAGAATAATATTTTTTGACGAAGCGGTCGAAAGAAGTTGCGGCTTCTTTCCGCTTACCTGCTCAATATCGCTTTGCAAAAGTGCCGCCGCTTTTTGTACCAGTGAATCATCTGCGGTATCGAAAACAAGTGAAGCGGCTTCGGTAGAAGACACAAGCGGAAACCCACCTGCCGTTTTCTTTTCGGAGATGATGTTTTGTGCCCTGGTTAACGTGCAGCACAACAGAAACGCTATCGTTAGATACTTGTTCATGTAGCCGTCAATTTTTGGTTAGGGTAGGATGAAAGGCGAACAGCTCTTTGTCAAAAGCCAATCGAGTTGCCGCCATCAACCGGAAGTATTACGCCGGTAATGTATTTCGATGCATCTGATGCTAAAAACACCGCTGCATCGCCAATGTCGGATGGCTGGCCCAGTTCGCCCATGGGCGTTCTGCCCATTGCTTTTGCCTTGCGTTCCGGGTCGTTGTTCAGTGCTTTTGCACTCATGTCGGTGGCAATGAAACCGGGAGCAATGCAATTGATGCGAATGCCCTTCGGCGAAAGTTCCGTAGCCATGGCTCTTGTCATTCCTTCAATAGCCGATTTGGAAGCCGTGTAGGCTATCACCTTCGGAATGCCATACTGCGAAGCCATGGAACTGATGTTGATGATGCTTCCCTTTGTTCCATTTTCAAGCATGCACTTCACCACCTCTCTTGATAGGGCAAAAACAGCCGTCACATTGGTTTGAATGACGCGTTGAAAATCTTCGTCCGTTACGTCGGTAAATTCTTTTTTCATGTTGATGCCAGCATTATTCACCAGCACATCAATGTGACCATGGCCTTCAATGATCGTTTTCACCAGCTTTGGAATGGAAGCCAGGTCGCTTAAATCACAAGCCTGTGGCTCGCATAGTTCCCCCAGCTTTTCTTTTGCGGCCGCAAGCTTTTGTTCGTCGCGACCAACAATTATGGTGTGAATATTCTGCTGCACAAACTTCTCTGCAATGGCCAGTCCAATACCCGAGCCTCCGCCTGTAACTATCGCTATTCTTTTGTTCGACATATTAGTTGTTTCCGCCAATGCCAGGAGCAAAGGGGTGTTTTAATGATTGGTAATAATCCAGCACTTGTGCCGGCTTTTCAACGATAGAAGGAAGCGGCATTTTTGAAAACGTCTGGAAATAAAGCAAACAGGCATCACGCCACCAAACCGCTTCTTTTTCTTGGGTAGCCAATAGCATTTTCGTTTGCTGAAAACGTTCTGCATCGATCTTTCCTTCCAGTGCATTCCACTGCCGTTGCATCCATCGTACACTGTCAACGCCTTGCTGGTACTTGGCGCCCAATTCATCCCACACTGTTTTTCCCGAAGCCATCTTGTGTGTCCACGGAACGTGGTGAAACCAGAGCAAATATTTTTCATCAATTGTGGCCGGGTTGTTCCAGCCTTCCTGCACCTGCGGTGCATATTGCGCCAGCGCATTGCTGCCCTTGCCGGTACGATCGAAGCCAATGCCAGCCGCATCTGCGCGGTGATAATAAACCGGGTTCCAGTCGGCCCTGCCAAGATTGCTCACCCACGGCCCCGGGCCGTAATGATGACTTGTTGCCATGATGTGATGAAGCCCGAGTGGCGTCATGTAATTCACCACCGCTTCCCTTGAAGTCATCATCATCTGCTGAATGGTGCGAACGGTCGCTGCTTCGTTGGAAAATGTCTGGCGGATCCATTCGTTGGCGATGGTTTCGGATGACAGATCCGTGTTCCAGGCAAGCCGCCCGAACGTATACCAATTAGCCTGTCCAAACGGGTGCAGCGTCCAGTTGCGTTCATTGCCAATGTTGGCAACGCCGGCCATGCCCGTAAGGGAGTAATTGTGCAGACTGCCATCAATTACTTTGGCCACCGTTGAGCCTTTTCCTTTTTGATAGGTATCGGCATCCAGCACTTCTTTAAACATGGGTGCCTCGTAAAACAGGTGCGTTCCCTGGCCGGTGTATTCCTGCGTAACCTGGAACTCCATGATCAGCGGCGTTTTCGGCATGGCGCCAAAAAGAGGAGAGAAGGGTTCCCGCGGCTGGAAATCAATCGGGCCATTCTTTACCTGCACCAATACGTTTTTGCGAAACTGTCCATCAAGCGGTTTAAATTCTGCGTACGCTTGTTTAAAG
>DATKHJ010000146.1:0-3458 GCA_035510335.1 Flavisolibacter sp.
ACCATAAAAGGCAATCCGGATTTTCGTTTTACAGCACAGCCATTGGCGAAATCTATGACGGGAGTGGTGGTGACGGCAAGGCGCCCACTGATGCGGCAGGAAGATGACAAGACCATTGTTGATCCCGAGCCGATTGCGGCCGCTTCTACCAATGCTTACGAAATCATGGAGCGTACGCCGGGACTGTTTGTTGACCAGGATGGAAACATCTACATCAGCAGCACCACGCCGGCAAAGGTTTTCATTAACGGCCGCGAACAACGCATGAGCGCTGCTGACATTGCCACCATTTTAAAAAGCCTTCCGCCCAACGCCATTTCTTCCATTGAAATTCTGCGCATGCCATCTGCCAAATACGATGCATCGGGCAGCGGCGGTATTGTAAACGTGGTGCTGAAAAAAGGCATTCGCATTGGCTTAACAGGAAGCGTGAACATTGGCGCCAACCAGGGCCGATACGGCAACCAGTTTTTTGGTTTGAACCTGAATAACAGCAGCGGCAAACTATCAAGTTACATTAACCTCAATGTATCGAAGCGCAACTCGTTTGAAGAACTGACCACTAACCGCCGTTTTTCGCAGGACAGCATTTTGCGGCAGGATGCTATTACCAAATACCCGGCCTACAGTTATTATGTTGGTTACGGCATCAACTACGCCATTAACGACAAATGGGAGTGGAGTTACGACGGTCGCCTGAGTTACAACATCAACAAAAGCAATAGCGTCAATGAGTCGGTAAAAGAAAGTATTGCTACAACCAACATCGGTGCACTAAACGTTGCCCGCATCAACAACGACGCAAAAAATTTTTCCATTAACCAGGGATTTAACCTGAAGTACAAAATAGATTCGCTGGGCTCAACATGGACAACCGACGTTGCTTACACCTATTCTCCCAACAACACCGACCAGCTTTTTACCACTGATTTTATCATGCCCAACAACTTTACCTTGTTAGGCGATGCCCGCATTGAAAACAACTACCGCTTTGGTTCTGCGGCTACTGATCTTTCCAAAAAATTAAAAGGACAAATCACTGTTGAAGCAGGATTAAAAACAACGGCCGTTTGGTTCGACAACAGCAACAATTATTTCAACCAGTTGAATGGAGCACGAGTAAAAGATAACATCCGCACCGGCGCTTACAAGTACAGCGAGAATATTCATGCCGGTTATGCACAGGTGTCAAAAACCTTTGGAACTATTGTGCTGAAGGCGGGTACAAGGCTGGAGAACACCAACATGAACGGCCGCCAGCTAGTGCCAAAAGACACATCGTTTTCCATCAACCGCACCGACCTGTTCCCCTATGTTTACCTGAGCAAAAACATCATGAAAATTGCGGGCTACGATTTGCGGGCCTATCTTGTTTACCGCCGCACTATTAATCGTCCGGCTTACGAATACCTTAATCCCTCGCCGCGTTATATCGATCCTTATCTCTACGAATCGGGCAACCCAACGCTTCGTCCGCAGTTTACGCAAACCTACGAGGCAAATATTTCTATTGACGAACGGCCCATTATTGCCTTTGGCGTAAACGAAACAAACGACATTTTTAACCAGGTTGTTTACCAGGCTGACACCAACCGCAGCCAGGCATTTCGCACCTACGATAATTTAGGTAAGAACAAGGAAACTTACTTCCGTGCTCTGGGTGCCATTCCGCCGGGAGGAAAATACTTCTTTGTGTTAGGGGCGCAGTACAATCACAATTTTTACGAGGGAACTTACGAGAACAAGCCGCTTTCCTTCAAACGCGGAAGCTGGCGTTTCTTTACTTTTCATCAACTGAAAGCAACGCCTACCACCAATGTTTACCTGAACGGTTACATGATACTGAAAGGACAAATACAGTTTTACGAAATCTCCACCTTCGGGCAATTGAATCTTGGCATAAGCCAGCAATTCTTTAACCGTAAACTACAGGCCAACCTGTTTTTGCAGGATATTTTTTACACCAATAAAAACGAGTTTGTATTAACGCAAGGCTCTGTCAGCGCCACCGGCGAACGCCGCAATGATTCAAAGCGTTTGGGACTATTCCTGCGCTACAATTTTGGTTTCCGGAAGAAAGAAGAACAGCGGCTGCCGGATGTTGATGCAGGAGGTTCGCAGTAGGTATCAAATCAGTTTAGAATAAAAAAGCGCAGGAAATATTTCCTGCGCTTTTTATTGATGTATATTTTTTAAAAAATAAAGTGTGATAGCTGAAGCGAAAAGCTGCTGCTAAAGTTTTTCCGGATTATATCAGCCGGCACATTATCAAACTGGTAATGCGCATATGAAGCTGATATGTTGCCCCGTAAATAAGTTCGATAGCCTAGGAAATAATCCGCCGAAACATTCAGTGAAGAGATGGCATCCCAATAATTTTTATAAAAGCCGCCAACCAAGTTTACTGCTGCCACTAACTGTGTTCGTGTGTTGGGAAAATAACCAATTCCATAAGTTGTGTTTAGTCTCATCGAGCCTCCAAAAACGTCTGTCTTGGAACCGGTTTCTCCAGTGCTGGTTACCTGCTTTTGTTGATAGTAAATTTGAGTACCGGCATAGCTAATGGCAACGCTGAAATTGCGTTGCCATTTCAGGCTGACAGGTCTGTATGTTTCGTAACCAATTTCCGGCGAAAAAGAAAGCCACCATCCCCTTGTTTCAGCATAAGATGGCTGGGGCTGCGACTTGTTGTTTGCCCGGTTCCGCTCAAAGGTTACGCCGGGTTTTAATCGTGCAAACCAGGACTTACCACTTTGCCGGAAAGGATTAATGGCAAATGCCCAATCGTCATTAACGGTAGTAAAATGCCGGATGTCTGTTTGCGTTACCAACCCCGTATTTTTCAGGAAAGAATCAATGCGTGATAATTCATAAATCCGGCGCCTGCGGCTATCAAATACCCGCCGGTTGTTGATGTCTGTGATCAGTTGTGCAAACTGGTTTGCTTCTTCTGTCGAAGGTTGGCGATTCAATAAGTTTTGCGAGGAAAGATCAGATAAAATATACAACGCCATTTGTGCATCTTGCACCCATTCAATTCTTCCTTTGCCGAAACCTATTGTAAACGTATTCCTGGCCGATAATTGGTTGTAGTCAGCTCCTAAAGAACCTGATTTGTTGCTTCCAGTGACGACACTTCCACTTAATTCATTGCCCCATTCCAGAAACCATTGATTGGTCTTGTAATCGCGGGTTTGCACTTTCCATGTGGCCTGGTTGCCAAAACGATTCAACGTATATTTTTCTTGGGCATCTTTCCGGCTGTTGCTGGAGTAGCCTGTTGTTACCATGATATTGGTTTGCTGAAAGCGCTTTTCGGAGCTTTTGATACGGTAATAATCCGCGGAAACTGGTCCCAACTCGGTATAATTCGATCGGTCTGTTTGTGCATCATTAACATTGGTGTTTGAATAGCTTCCAGAAAATTGAAAATTCAGTGCCAGCGCCTGGTAACCCGG
>DATKHJ010000147.1:0-2346 GCA_035510335.1 Flavisolibacter sp.
CCACCAGGGCAACCCGAATAAACTCACCCCGGTCCTTTCGTTGCGTGAACGCCTGCTTGTCAATTTCCTTCAGGCGGGCCCGCAGCAGCGAGATCTTGTCCCGCACAATCCGCCGGTCGGTTTCAATCTCCGTTTCACCCGGACCTCTTGTACCAATACCGCCACCCAACCGTTCCAGGTGTTTCCACATGCCTCGCAGGCGGGGCAGAATGTACTGGTACTGCGCCAGCTCTACCTGCGCTTTTGCCTGCGCCGTTTTGGCTCGGCGAGCAAAGATGTCGAGGATCAAATCGCTCCGGTCGATGGTTTTGATGGTAACCTCTTTTTCAATGTTACCGATTTGTGCACCATTGAGCTCATCGTCGAAAATGAGCACATCAATCTCGCGGCTCTGGATGTATTCTTTGATCTCCTGCAGCTTTCCCTTACCCACAAACGTGCGGCTGTCGGGGTGCGGCAATTTCTGAATAAACTTTTTCACAGTCACCGCGCCGGCCGTTTCGGCCAGGAAGGCCAACTCGTCAAGGTATTCCATCACCTCTTCTTCCCGCTGGTCTTTCTGCACAACGCCAACCAGTACGGCCCGCTCTTCTTTGTTGATCTTGTTCTTCTTGTCAATCATTCAAAAAAATCTTTATCGTGTAAAACTAAAAAAGCGATGCCACCTTTTCGTAAATTATGAGTAAGGGGCAGGCCCTTTGTTGCAGAAATGTCTTTCCCGTAGCAAATGATGCCGGACGTTGGCTAAAAGAAAAGCTTCCGGAACCGGAAGCTTTTCTTTTAGCTATTGCGTGTTCAATTCTAACAAGGATTTCCAAACCGAAACCACGCATTCACCATTGACAATTCACTATTCACCCTTACAGTCCGCTCAGCGTTAAGCCAACGCTCAGGGTATTCATTTTTGGGCCAAGGCCTTCTTTGAACACCGGCGTAAGGGCATAAGAGGCAAAGGCGGTAAAATGTCCCCAGCCAATGCGGCCCGTGGCCGAAATGCGGTTGGTATTGAAAAAGCGTTTGCTTTTTTCTTTTACAATGTATTCGTTGATGGTGTTTCCGGTTCTGTTTTCCAGGTTTTTGCCTTTTGTCCAGGCCGAAAGCATAGTACCCACTTTTACGCCGATGGCTGCTTTAAAGCTTTTGCCGCTTTCTTCGGGGTTGCCGGTGAAGCGCAGTTCAATGGGCAACTCCAGGAAGGCTGTTGATACTTTGAATTTTTTAAAGCTGTTGGTATCGGCGGTGTTGCGAAACACAATGCTGTTTCCCTGCCCGGTAATGCCGGCTGTCATTTTATCCAGGAAAACATGATCGGTGGAGAGGCCGGGTCCCAGGGCAACGCTCAGCTTTGGCGAGGTTTTAAAGGGGAAATCCAGCATCAGGTACATATTGAACGTGCGGGAAAAGCCACCTGTTTTGATGGAATCGGGGTGGTTTTGCCAGTTGGCGGCGCCCAATTGAATCATCAGGTGATCTTTGGAACGGGTTTGCATGGGACGCAGGATTTTGGTAGGTGTAACCGGTGTTTCGGTGGTATCAACTTGTGCGTTTGCAGCAAAGGCCAGACTCAAAACAAAAGCGCTCAGGATTAATCTTCTCATATAAGGACTTAAAGTAAAGGAAACAAATGTATTTGCCGTTGGGTTAATGAAAGGTTAAACACCCCCTGTCCCCCTAAAGGGGAGACTTAGGCCAAAGATACTTTCTGCGGCTTTACATGTTTCATAAATCACACCTGCTTTTGACGATTTGAAAAAGTTTTGAAAGGCCAAAGTTGAAAAGGAAAAGATAAACCTAAGTCTCCCCTTTAGGGGGACAGGGGGATTTATTTATTTTTACCCATACTATTCATTTCTTATGAAACATTTGGCCACCGCTTTTTTGCTTCTGTGTGCATCGGCATTGTCGGCGCAAACCGGTTACGAGATCAAAGTCACCCTCAAGCCCTTCAAAAATCAATACGTTTACCTCGGTCATTATTACGGCAAGCAGTTGCCCATTATTGATTCGGTAAAGCTGGATGCAACCAGCACGGCGGTGTTCAAAGGACCCAAAAAACTCGGCGGCGGCATCTACCTCATTGGCTTCCCCGACCGCGCCAACCGCTTCGAGTTTTTAATAGGCGATGAACAGAAATTTTCCATTGTTGCCGATACGGCCAACCTTAATGCCATCAGTTTTACCGGCTCGCAGGAGAACGTGGCCTTCCGGGCTTACCAGGATTTTATGACAAAGAATGGAATGGCTCTGGATGCGTTGAACAAGAGACGAGCCGGCAGCGCTCCTGCCGATTCAATGCGTATTACTGCTGAAATGGATTCTATTTCCAGGAAAGTAGCCACCTACCGG
>DATKHJ010000148.1:0-10295 GCA_035510335.1 Flavisolibacter sp.
ACACATAGTTTAATGTTTTTGCTAACTGCTTAGCAAGCGTACTCTTTCCACAAGAAGACCAACCGTCGATTGTAATGATAATTTTTTTCATGTCCTTCATCTCCATTGCAAAAATGAAGAGTCTAATCATACTGACAAAAAGAAATCACATCAATCATTCACAAATTGGATAGCGAGAGCACATCATTGGTTTGCAATAAAAAACCCGCTGATTTATCAGCGGGTTTTAGAATTTATGTTTATAGCTTACGCTTTCGACTCTTGCTCAATCTCTGACTTCAGCGTGAATGTCAGCTTGCCGTTCTCCTTGTCAAGGTCAGCCTGCAGCACATCACCGGCTTTGATATTCATGTTCAGAATTTCTTCTGCCAGCGGGTCTTCCAGGTATTTCTGAATGGCCCTGTGCAACGGACGGGCACCAAACTGCTGGTCGTAACCCTTGTCGGCAATAAAGCTTTTCGCTTCTTCTGTCAACTCCAGGTTAAAGCCAAGGTTGTTCAGGCGTTTCAACACACCTTTCATCAGGATGTCGATGATCTCGAAGATATTTTCTTTGCTCAGCGAGTTGAAGATGATCACATCATCAATCCGGTTCAGGAACTCAGGAGAGAAGGTACGCTTCAGTGCTTTTTCAATCACTGCTTTGTTGGCTTCATCCTGGTTGTCGATTCTTGCCTGTGTGGCAAAACCAACACCTTCACCAAAATCTTTCAACTGCCGAACACCAATGTTCGATGTCATGATGATCATGGTATTCTTAAAGTCAACCTTGCGGCCTAAACCATCGGTTAACTGACCATCATCTAACACTTGCAACAAGATGTTGTAAATATCGGGGTGCGCTTTTTCAATTTCATCCAACAGGATAACGCTGTAAGGCTTGCGGCGTACACGTTCTGTCAGCTGACCGCCTTCTTCGTAACCCACGTAGCCGGGAGGTGCACCAATCAAACGCGACACGGTGAACTTCTCCATGTACTCCGACATATCAATGCGAATCAGCGCATCTTCACTGTCGAACATGTGACGGGCCAGTGCTCTTGCCAACTCTGTTTTACCCACACCGGTCGGGCCAAGGAAGATGAACGTACCAATCGGCTTCTTCGGATCTTTCAAACCCACGCGGTTCCGCTGGATGGCTTTCACCACTTTTGTAATGGCTTCATCCTGTCCAACCACCATGCCTTTCATCTCGCCAGACATTTGGCGCAGCTTCTGCGTTTCCGCTTCTACCATGCGCTTAACAGGAATACCTGTCATCATACTGATGACTTCAGCAATGGCTTCTTCACCAATTGGGTAACGCTTGTGTTTGCTTTCTTCTTCCCACTGTGCTTTCGCTTTTTCCAACTCTTCGCCAAGGCGTTTTTCCGTATCACGCAACGCAGCCGCTTCTTCAAACTTCTGGCTTTTTACAACGCGGTTCTTTTCAACCTTGATGTCTTCTATCTTCTTTTCAAGATCAAGAATGTTCTGCGGAACATTGATGTTCTTTAAGTGAACTCTTGCACCCACTTCATCCATTACGTCAATGGCCTTGTCCGGCAGAAGACGATCGGTAATGTAGCGGTCACTGAGTTTCACGCAGGCATCAATCGCTTCTTGGTCGTAATCAACGTTGTGATACTCTTCGTATTTCGATTTGATGTTATTCAGTATCTGAATGGTATCTTCTACAGATGGCGGATCGATCATTACTTTTTGGAAACGACGATCAAGGGCACCATCCTTCTCAATATACATGCGATATTCATCCAGGGTTGATGCACCAATGCATTGGAGTTCGCCACGGGCCAGGGCCGGCTTAAAGATGTTGGAAGCATCCAGTGAGCCACTTGCGCCACCAGCACCAACGATTGTATGAATCTCATCAATGAACAGGATCACATCACGGTTCTTTTCCAGCTCGTTCATGATGGCTTTCATGCGTTCTTCAAACTGTCCGCGGTATTTTGTACCAGCAACCAAGGCTGCCAGGTCAAGCGAAATCACCCGCTTGTCAAACAGTACCCGTGATACTTTGCGCTGAACAATACGCAGCGCCAAACCTTCGACGATGGCGGTTTTACCCACACCGGGCTCACCAATCAGGATGGGGTTGTTCTTCTTCCGGCGGGAAAGAATCTGAGAGACTCTCTCAATTTCTTTTTCGCGGCCGATGATGGGATCCAACTGTCCTGTTTCGGCAAGTTTGGTAATGTCTCTGCCAAAATTGTCCAATACCGGGGTTTTGCTTTTGGTAGCACCTTGCTGACGACCTTTTGATCCTGAATATTTCTTTTCATCATCAAAATCCTCGTCATTTTCGTCCTGGTATTCGGCACGGGGGTCGTTTTGTTTCACCATGCCAAGTTCCTGTCTAAAGATGTCGTAGTCCACGTCAAATTGATTTAAGATTTGTGTAGCAATGTTCTCTTTGTTCTTGAGGATGGACAGCATCAAGTGTTCGGTTTCAACGGTCGGGCTTTTCAGCGCCTTGGCTTCAAGCACGGTTACCCGAATCACTTTTTCGGCCTGCTTTGTTAAAGGCAGGCTGTTGATATTCGCGATGTTTTTACCGGTCTTGTCCTTCACTGCCAGTTCTACTTCTTTGCGTAATTCGTACAGGTCAACGTTAAAGCTTTTCAGTATGCGAACCGCTGTATTGTCCCCCTCACGGATTAACCCTAGCAATAAATGTTCCGTCCCAATAAAATCATTGCCCAATCGTAATGCTTCCTCCCTGCTGAACGAGATGATCTCTTTTACTTGCGAGGAAAAATTATTATCCATTTTACTTGTTGTCCTTTTTTACAGAATTAAAAAAATATTTTTGAGCCGGGATCGACTATAAATGTATAGGCTTTTCTCATTTAAACAATATGGAAGTCAAAACTGATACCAAAGAGAAATTTCATGTCATAAGGGTGGAAACCCTAGAGTTATCTGCTACTATGGCAGATGAGTTAGAGCGCCAAACCAGTGAGTTGCTTAAAGATACCACAAGAAACGTGGTGATGAATCTAAGCGGTGTTAAATCTATGCAAGAGGAGGCGGCCGAAAAGCTTGTTCGCACCCAGCAGAAATTTTACGAATCAGGTGCCTCCTTTGTTGTTTGTGAAATGACCGATGAACTGGAGGAATTCTTAGACAGCAAGGATTTGCTGGAACTGATGAATGTTACACCTACCGAAAGCGAAGCCTATGACATTGTGCAAATGGAAGAGATTGAAAGAGAACTGTTAGGGGATGAGGATGAAGAAATCTGAACCAAGATTTTAGGATTATGTGATTGGATATGAAATACGTAAAAAAAAATTATACTGATAGTCGTCGCCGCTTACATTTTAATTTTCCTTGTTCTAATCCTATTTCAACTCTTTGGATAGGCATCTGATGATGTGCCAGAGGCCAATGCTACTATTGATCGTCTATTGCAATCTTTGATTTGTTCTTTTCTTTTCTTCCAGTGGAAGTGAAGAAAAGAAAAGAATCACTCTTGTACGTTCGGTAATTCTATTCGGCAACAATGAACCCTTCACCAGCCTTACAAACAGCCATTCAGCAAAAACTAACGGCGCATTTTTCTTTTGCCGAAAAGATAAATTTTTCAGCAGTCGGTGGCGGAAGCATCAACAACACTTACTGCATTTCTTTTGGCAGCCAATCCGTCTTTTGCAAAATCAATTCTGCTACAAAATTTCCCCAACTTTTTGCAAAGGAGAAAAGCGGGTTGGAGTTGATTCAAAAGCAGGGCATCATCAAAACACCTTGCGTCATTGATCATTTTGAACATGAGAACCAGCAAGTGCTCTTGTTAGAATGGATCGTGGAAGGCGAACGAACCGAAAGCTTTTGGAAAAGTTTTGGCCAGCAACTGGCAGCGCTTCACCAACAATCATTGGGCAGTTTTGGTTTAGAGGAAGACAACTACATGGGCAGCGTGCCGCAAAGCAATCGAATACACCAAGATTGGATTTCGTTTTTTACCAATGAACGGTTGCAGCCAATGACCCGCCGCTGTTTCGATAAAAACCTTCTTACCAAAAATCACCTGCAGGCTTTTGAAAACCTGCAGCAAAAACTTACCGGCATCTTTGAAAAAGAAAATCCTTCTCTTCTTCACGGCGATTTATGCAGCGGCAATTTCATGTGCAACCGTTCCGGCGAGCCGGTGCTGATTGATCCGGCAGTGTATTACGGCCATCGTTCCGTTGACCTGGCGATGACAACAATGTTCGGTGGGTTTCGACAACCGTTTTACGAAGCTTACAATTATCACTATCCCTTGCCAAAAAATTATGAAGAGCAATGGGCCATTTGCAATTTTTATCCGTTGTTGATTCATTTGTACTTATTCGGCAGTAGTTACTTACCTCAGATTGAACGAACGTTAAGGGTATTTGCGTAAATCATGAAGACCGCATCTAACAGAAAAAACATCCACCTTCAACAGCCTACGTATTAACTAATTAACCAATTAACGTATTAACCTATTTTTGCCCGCATGTTATCAGTCACTATCCTTGGAAATAACTCTGCTGTTCCGGCGTTCAATCGACACCCTACCAGCCAGGTCGTATCACACGATGGCACCAATTATCTTGTTGATTGCGGCGAAGGCACGCAGATTCAAATGATCAAGTACAAGATCCGTCGTGGCAAGATCACCCACATTTTTATTTCGCACCTGCACGGCGATCATTATTTTGGATTGGTTGGACTGATCAACACCTTTTCACTGCTTTCCCACAAGCAGGAAATGCACATTTATGCGCCGGCGCCCTTGCAGCAGATCATTGAAATGCAATTAAAGGTGGCCGACAATACGCTTTCTTATCCTTTGCATTTTCATACACTGACAGAACCCGGCGTGCTGGTTGATAACGACAAGATTAAAATCTCCTGTTTTCGCACCACGCACCGTATTGAATGCTATGGATTTTTGTTTGAAGAAAAAGAAGGCAAACGAAAATTGCTGATCGACAAGATTAATAAACTGGAAATTCCGGTTTCGTTTTTCAGCAGCCTGCAGGCAGGGCTGGATTACATTACGCCGAAAGGAAAACGCATACCCAACGCCGATGTAACGGCCGATCCGGAACGCGGAAAGAAATATGCGTTTTGCGCCGATACCCGTTACGAAGAAAGCATCATTGAGCACATTTATGGTGCGGACATGATTTACCATGAAACGACGTACCTGGACAACATGCGGGACAAAGCATTTGAACGTTTTCACAGCACCACAAAACAAGCGGCACTGATTGCAAGAAAAGCAATGGTGCGGAAACTATTGATTGGCCATTTTAGCTCAAAGTACGCCACGCTGGAGCAGTTTGTTCAGGAAGCGAGAGAAGTGTTCCCGGAAACGGAATTAGCATTGGAGGGAGTGACGTATAATATTCATTAAAACCCCAAACCCCTAAAGGGCTTACCCAGCCGAACGCACAGGTTTTCCTATTTATACAAACGCCTCTGACTTCAATTGTCAGAGGCGTTTGTATTTGTAAGAGTCGTTATGAATTAAACGACGTAAAGCCCCTTTAGGGGTTTGGGGTTTTCAATTCTTCTTTCAAAAACTTCCCCGTAAAACTCTCCTTCACACCCAACAATTTCTCCGGCGTTCCTTCAAACAAAACCTTTCCACCACCAGAGCCACCTTCCGGACCGATGTCAATAATGTGATCGGCCACTTTAATCACATCCATGTTGTGTTCAATTACCAACACAGTATTTCCACGATCAACGAGTTTGTTTAATACTTCCAGCAAGTGATGAATGTCTTCAAAATGCAAACCGGTTGTAGGTTCATCTAAAATGTAAAACGTTTTGCCGGTATCTCTTTTAGCTAATTCCGTGGCAAGCTTTACACGTTGTGCCTCACCACCGGAAAGTGTAACCGCCGATTGACCAAGCGTGATGTAACCCAAACCCACATCTTCCAACACTTTTATCTTGCGATAGATGAACGGAACTGCCTGGAAAAATTCCACCGCTTCTTCCACTGTCATTTCCAACACATCGGCAATGGACTTGCCTTTATACCGAATTTCAAGTGTTTCACGGTTAAAACGTTTCCCGTTGCATTTTTCACAATGCACATATACATCGGGTAAAAAATTCATTTCAATCGTACGTAGTCCACTTCCTTCGCAAACTTCGCACCTACCCGTTTTTACATTGAACGAAAAACGTCCGGCGTTGTAACCGCGAATCTTTGCTTCAGGAATGGAAGCAAACAAAGTTCTGATCTCTGTAAAGAAACCACAGTATGTTGCCGGGTTGCTTCGCGGCGTACGACCGATTGGCGACTGGTCAATTTCAATTACTTTATCAATTTCTTCCAGTCCTTTTACCGACTTGTGCGGCATCGGCGTCATCTTGGAATTATAACAGTAAGTAGAAAGAAGCGGATACAATGTTTCGTTCACCAATGTTGATTTGCCGCTGCCGCTCACACCCGTTACCACAATCATCTTTCCCAGCGGAAACTTGACGTTAACGTTCTTCAGGTTATTCCCGCTGGCACCTTTGATCTCGATACTTTTTCCGTTGCCTTTCCGTCGCTCTTTGGGAACTTCAATTTGTTTTTCGCCGTTAAGAAAGCTGGCAGTTAATGATCCGTTTTTCAAGATCTCAGCTGGTGTTCCCTGCGCCATAATTCTTCCGCCGTGGAAACCTGCTTTCGGACCCACATCAATCAAATGATCGGCAGCCAGCATAATATCTTTATCATGCTCCACTACCAACACCGAGTTGCCAATATCCCGAAGGTTTTGCAGTGCTGTAATTAAGCGATGGTTATCACGTTGGTGCAAACCAATGGAAGGCTCATCCAGCACATAGGTAATACCCTGCAGTTGCGAACCAATTTGTGTAGCGAGACGAATGCGTTGCGATTCGCCGCCGCTTAATGTTCTTGTCGGGCGGTTGAGTGATAAATAGGTAAGGCCAACGTCCAACAGAAATTGTAAACGTTCGCGGATTTCTTTTAAAATCTCACGGGCAATCACATTTTGCTTGTCGTTTAATCTAGCTTCAATTCCTTCGAACCATTCTCTTAGTTGCGTTAGATCAACGTTGCTTAAATCGGCAATGTTTTTATCGGCTACCTTAAACCAAAGACTTTCTTTTTTCAGTCGTGTACCGTTGCAGGTTTTGCAGGTAGTGAGTTCCATGAAGCCTTCCGCCCAGCGCTGAATGGCTTCCGAAGTGCTCGTTGCAAACCAGCGCTTCACCTGGTTTACCACGCCTTCAAATTCGCCGCTGTACACTTCACCGGAAATTTCTTCATCGTCGTATTGCAACTCTTCTTCTGCCGTGGCTTCTTCTTTTCCAAACAGCACCAAGCTGAGTGCCTTTGGTGAAAGATCTTTCACCGGCTTGTCTAAACTGAATTTTTCTTTTCGTGACAGTTGCTGCACCTGTCGGAAAATATAAGCTTCCCGTTCGCCGCCCAACGGCGCAATACCGCCTTCGTTAATGCTTAAAGAATCATCGGGAATGATGGCTTTCATATCCACCGTATAAACCTGTCCCAGGCCTTTGCAGGTTGGACAGGCACCATACGGCGAGTTAAAAGAAAAGGCATTGGGTGATGGTTCTTCGTAAGAAAGACCGGTGTCTTCGCACATTAAGGCGCGGCTGTATGTTGCAAGTTGCGCTTTCGCTTCTTCTGAAATCACAAACATCAAATCTTTTCCCAACTTCAATGATTGCTGTACGCTTTGACTAATGCGGGTTCGCATGTCCTTTGTTACTTTCAATCGGTCAACTACCAGTTCAATGTCGTGAATCTTGTAACGATCCACCTGCATCTTCGGCGCCAGGTCTTTGATCTCGCCATCCACCCGCACTTTCAAAAAGCCCTTCTTGCGAACCTCTTCAAACAACTCGCGGTAATGACCTTTACGGCCCCGGACCAAGGGTGCCAACAAAGAAATCTTCTGCCCGTCGAAGCGCTTGAAAATATTGTTCACGATCTCATCCTCGCTCCAGCGCACCATTTTTTTCCCGGTGTTATACGAATAGGCTTCGCTGGCACGGGCATACAACAGCCGCAGAAAGTCGTAGATCTCGGTAACGGTTCCTACCGTAGAACGCGGGTTCTTGTTCGTGGTTTTTTGTTCGATGGAAATAACGGGTGAAAGCCCTGTGATCTTATCCACGTCTGGCCGCTCCATCTCGCCAATAAACTGGCGGGCATAAGCGCCAAAGGTTTCCATGTAACGGCGCTGGCCTTCGGCGAAAATGGTATCAAAGGCGAGGGAAGATTTGCCGCTCCCCGAAATCCCGGTGATCACCACCAGTTTGTTTTTCGGGATGGATATATCAACGTTTTTCAGGTTGTGCTCCTTGGCTCCAAAAACCTCGATGTATTCTTCTGCGGGTGTTCCGTTCGTTGGCGTTGTTGTTTTTTTCATTCGCTTCTCCAAATCAGGGATGCGAAGATAAGGAGCGGCGGTTCTTTGCTAAAAACTTTAGGTTTTCCAAAATAAATTTCCCAGTTGGGGAATGTTTTGGTCATTCTGGCACAGTTTTCAGTATGAAGGCCCGAACTCCTTCTAAACTTAAAAAAGCAGAACATATGAAAAACAACTTTCTTCTCGCCACCGCACTGTTGCTGACAGCCGTAGCGGGTGCACAAACAACACCAACGCAGCCTTCAACTCCCTCAACACCAGCCCCGGCGCAGTCGCCAACAAACCCTGATTCTTCAGCAACCGTTCTTGCAGATTCTACTGTTTACGCTGCCTATATTTCAAACCCTGAAGAATTAAAAGGATTATCCACGGAAACCCTACGTCCTGAACATGCCTTCCCTGTTTTGGGAAGCTTTAACGCCTCTGGCTCGTCAACAGAAACACTAACCATTACACAAGATGCAACCAATAAAGGAATTGTGTGGGTGGAAGGTCTTCCGCAAGGAAAATTCAAAGCCTTGATGAAGAAAGCACCAGCCACATACAAGATACCGGCTCAAACCACCGAAAGCGGGAAAGCCGTTGCAGAAGGAACCCTGTTTTACAATCCATCATCCAAAGAAGTCACAATTGTAGTTGGACGTGCATTTAACGATGCCGATCCGCAAGCAGCTTTAACCATCCCTACCAAGACAAAAACAAAGGTTACGCAGTACACAGGCATCAAAGCAGCTGCCGCTGTTGCTGCTGAAACACCAGCCTCTCACCAATAATCTTTTAAAGCATGAAGAACCGAAGAAGGTCCCGCTTGACGGGGCCTTTTTTCTTTTCTATCTTTCAACGAAAATGTTTTCATTTTTCAGAAAGAAAGACAGCGGCGTAAAACGAACCGACCTGGTATGGATCAGCGAAGAACAGAAGTTGAGAGCATTAGCAAGCGCCATGCAGCATCAGCCAGCTGTCCGGGTGATTTGCTGGTTCCCGGAAACGCAGGAAAAGATCACTGCCTTTTTAGAGGCAAACGGGCAGCCTTCTGAAAATATTCTTCTTGCCGACCGGCTGCGGAAACATGAAACAGAAGGTTTTCCACTGCTGTTTGCGGAGCACTACCCACTCTACGAAAAAGAAGCGGCGTTGTACGAACGTTTGCAGCTAAAGGAAGCCATTGTTCACACCTCTCTCGACGAACCGTTCATGAAAAAATTTGGTGGTGAAAAAATGATTGCGCTCATGAAAAAACTTGGCGCAAAAGAAGATGAAGCCATCCAGCACAATACTGTTTCTTCTGCTATTCAAAATGCGCAGCAAAAGCTGAAGGAAAAACTCGTTGCCGAACACTCCGCCACTTCGCAAGCCGATTGGATGAAAAGGAACAGCAACGATTGATCCTGAACAAAGAATCATTACCATTTCAGATTTAACAAACCTTCTTTTTGTTATGTGGTACAGAGTTTGAAAATTACACGGCAAAAGAAGACCAAATGAAAACAGTTAAACTAGTTACACTCTCTCTCGGATTTTTTGCAGTCGTCGTTTCTTCCTGCAGTACCCCTTCCCGCACAACAAAAGGTGCCGTAATTGGTGGTGTTGGTGGCGGTGCCATTGGTGCCGTTATTGGTAAAGCCACGGGTAACACAGCCAGGGGCGCAGTCATTGGCGCTGTACTAGGCGGTGTTGGCGGTGCCGTTATTGGCCGCAAGATGGACAAGCAGGCTGAAGAAATGGAAAAAGTATTGGGTGATGCAGAAGTGATTCGAGCAGAAGAAGGCATCATTGTTAAGTTTAAAGAGCAGGTGCTGTTTGGCTACGACCGTGCTGATCTTGGCACCAGCGCACAGGCCAATCTTGACAAGCTTGTTAATGTATTGAACAAATATCCCGACACCAACA
>DATKHJ010000149.1:0-2963 GCA_035510335.1 Flavisolibacter sp.
GGCTGCACCCGTTGGTGATTCTTGGTTCGGTACTCGGATTGGCCGCTTATTTTCTCGATCCATTCCAGGCGCCGGACGCTGCCATCAGCGGAAGCCGGTTGCTGCTGCTGTTTGTGGCTTCCCTTTTTTTAATTCCAATGCCAATGATGGAAGACCGTGGCTTTAACCTGTTTGGGTTGAATGCACCTTCGTGGTCGTTGTTTTGGGAGTATGTGGCCAATATTGTTTATGCCCTGCTGTTGTTCCGCTTAAGCCGCAAGGTGTTGCTGGTGCTGCTGGTAGTGGCGGCCGGTGCGCTGGGTTTTGTAAGCCACCGTGCCGGCAACCTGCTGGGTGGCTGGAACGGCGACACGTTTTGGGACGGCGGTGCCCGTGTGGCGTATTCTTTTTTAGCGGGCATGGTGGTTTACCGCTGGAACTGGATCATTAAAAACAGGCTTGGCTTTGCCGGTCTGGCGGTGCTGTTGTTCATTGCCTTCCTGATGCCCTGGTCGGCGGAGTGGAACTGGCTGACGGAGCTGCTGCTGGTGGTGCTTTATTTTCCGCTGCTTGTGGCGCTGGGCGCAGGGGCGGTGCTGGCGCCGGGATTAAAAAAGCTTTGCCGCTTTTCGGGCAATATCTCCTACCCGCTGTACATGACGCACTATGCCGCCATGTGGATGTTTGGGCATTATTTCACTGTTCGTCAGCCCGGCCCGCAACAGTTTACCTGGATTGTTGTGTTGGGAGTGTTGTTCCTCGTAGGCTTTGCCTGGGTGGCCATGGTTGTTTACGATTTGCCGGTGCGGAAATATTTGCAGCGGAAGAGAACAACGGCATAAGCCAGGGCGATGACCTTGCGGGAAGCAGGGAGGCTTTTGTCAACCCAGGCTTTAGCCTTCCAGCAACGCCCTGGGCTAAAGCCCGATTTCTTTTATAGCTACATTCCCCAGCCTGAAGGCTGGGGTTAAAACTGTGTATCAATGGTTTGTTTTGGAAAGAGTTAGTGTGTCCCGTGGCTGATTGCCAAAAGTTTACCGGGAAGATGGTAGGGGAAAGGCTACGGTAAAGGCAAAAATGAGTAAAGCCTGCGGAACCTTTGGCTACTTCTGGCAAAACTTGAACAAGGTCTCCCGGGCCTTTGACAAGTTTTCATCAGACTTTGACAAAGGTTGATGAAAACTTGTTCTTTTTTGGTGACACTTTGCTCAAGTCCCGGCAAACTTTGTTCAAGTCCAGCCAGCCTTTGTCAAAAGTTGAGGGAAAGTTGTCAAAGGTTAGGCAACTTTTGACAAAGGTTGCGGAGACTTTGGCCAATTTTGAGGAAAGGTTGTTCTATTTTGAAGGGAGCTTCTTGCGGTCTGGGGTGGTTTCGGGAAGTGCGGTTTGGGATTGCGGCAGACTTTCCTTGTTCTTTTTGTGTAGCTATGTTTTGGGTTCTTCAACCGCTATTGCACAAACTATGTTCTGCGAAACGTTTTGAAAGTTAGCATGCTCATTTTTCAGTATTCATAGTTCAAATGGCTGCGCCGAGAAGCTTATTTGTCCTTCATTCTATAATACCAGCGGGCTAACAAAAATGTCACAATAAAGAGTGTGATAAAAAGCAAAGCCCAGTTAATCAAAAAGAGATGGGTTTGCCGGAGGTCTTGGCTGCGTAGGAAAAAATGATACTTTCCTGCTTGTCCGCCTGATACTACCAGAGAAGAAATGAAAGCGAATACATATCCGCGCCGCAATAGCTTCCGCTCTGGTTTCTTTTTCTTAAAAACTCTTTTGTCGTTCACTTCTCAATCATTCGAACTTGGTAGGAAGGTTTCGCACAACGGTTAACAGATTTCTGAAGTCAAGGCGTTCATTGATCTTCGGTTTCTCATCTGTTCTGTAGTGTTTCTTTGGGAGGATCTTGCGGGAGATTCGCGGAGAAAGAAATCGGTTTACTTCATCTTTTTAAAACGAGTTGTGCAACCGGCACCCTTGTTGGTCGTAGCGTTTTAGTACGCTACAGTCGAATATTTGTTCCATAAAGCAAGGGCATAGTAGTGAATCACCTTAGGGGCTTTTAAAAATGCATTATCTAATTTATGGCGCCCTTTTACTTGAACCTTTCCTTTCCACGTCATGGTCTGACTTCCTCTTAACACGTGCTTTCGAGAACCCTCATACATTATAATCTTAAGGTCATCTGGACTGACGTCCCCCCTGCACCCTAACGTATAAGTTACCCATACTTCAGGTATTTTGTCCTTATCTAAGTCAGTGATTCGAAATCCTTTCATTATAAAGTCCAGAATAATATCTACAGGGCAGTCCGGAATAACATCCAATAGCTTCCAAAGTAGTTGAGCGGAATCTTTCTTCACTAAGTAGTGCCTGGCGTAAAGAAACCTTTGCCTGTAATTATAATCTGAATCGCTCTTTTCAATATCATCAGTTCCAGATAGAATCACAAAGTGGCTTCCCAAACCGTCCTTCCAAGTTTTAGCGGCGTTAAAATTTCCCTCGTATGTAACAAAGGAAGGAATAGCCCTTTTTTTAACCTCCTTTACAGATAATTGGCCTATAGAATAAAAGCCATTAAATACGAAAAGAATGAATAAGAAAGACTTCATGTCTTTAGAGTTAATGCTGCATTAGGCCAACGGAAAGAGGCTTGCCGATGTACCGGCATTAGCATTCCGTCTGTTTGGTAAGTTAGGTAAAGTTGATAAAAGAACAAATGATAGGTGATTTTGCGTCAGCAGTATGTTGGCAAGCAGTGTTAGCGGTTCGTTGGTTGGGTTAATCAGCTATTTTCTCTAATAACTGAACTCTTGGAACGCCACTATCATTGAAAAGTTCGCCATAAAAAGTGTATTCCATTCTATATAATACCAAGACGTGAAAGCTAATTAACCCAAGTTGCTAGTTAAAACAAAGAGCATCGGATAAGTAATAATTTTGAGTTACCACACTTAAAATTATCAGCCGATGCTCAGAGAGGA
>DATKHJ010000150.1:0-12003 GCA_035510335.1 Flavisolibacter sp.
TTAAATTGAAGTATGAACAGCAGGCGAGAATTTGAGATTGCTTTTGTGGGTCTGAAGCCTGGAGTTCACGAGTTCAATTACGAGGTAAGCGACAGTTTCTTTGAAGAATACGGTGAACAGGATTTTCGGGATTGCAAGGCTACCGTAAAGCTACTGCTGGAAAAGACAACCAACTTTATGATGTTGCGTTTCCAGGTTGGCGGTACGGTACGGGTGGTTTGCGATCGCTGCACGGCCGATTTGCCTTTGAATCTTTTTGAAGATTTTACGGTAACGGTAAAGGCGGTAGAAAATCCGGAAGAAATGAACGACTCGGAAGAGGATCCCGATGTGTTTTACATTTCCCGCGGCGAAAGCCATTTGCAGATTGCGCCCATGATCTACGAATTCATTAACCTGAGCATACCCATGCAAAAGGAATGTGAGTACGAGGCTATGGACGGTCCTTACTGCGATCCGGCAGCAAGAGAAGCCCTGCAGAAAATGAGAAACACCGGCGAAGGAACATCGAACCCTTTGTGGAAAGGATTGGAGAAGTTTAAGGATTTAGGAGATAGTTCGCCCAGCTGAATAGAATTACCGAACGTACAAGAGTGCGACGCAACGGAAGTTGAATAGCGCTTCAAAAACCGATAACAAAAAAATTCTTTGCTACTTTTTAGAGCGGAGATACCAAACAATAAACAACAAGATTTAAAATAACTGAGTTATGCCAAATCCCAAACGCAGACATTCGCAACAAAGAAGCGCAAAGCGCAGAACACACTACAAAGCTGTAGCGGCTACGCTTTCTACTGATAAGGCTACCGGCGAACTGCATGTCCGTCACCGTGCCCACGTAAGCGAAGGCAAACTGTACTACAAAGGACAGGTTGTTGCTGAAACTGCACCAATTAAAAAGTAAGCAAAAAAGATTTTTGCACCATCCATTTTCCCCCTGACCGGCGGGTGAATGGATTTTTTATTTTTGGGACAACATGAAGATAGGCATTGATCTGATGGGCGGTGATTTTGCACCCCTCGAAGCCCTTAAAGGCGCAAGCGATTACCTGAAAGAAACGGAAACAGCAGCACACCTGGTGCTGTTTGGTGATGCGGAAAAAGTGGAACCCTTGTTGGCCGAGCATCCGCTCCCGCAAGGCTCGTACACACTGGTGCATGCACCGCAGGTAATTGACATGCACGAGCACCCCACAAAAGCATTAAAGGAAAAACAGCAATCGTCTATTGCCATTGGCTTTGGCGCCCTGGCTGGTGGGAAAACCGATGCATTCATCAGCGCCGGCAATACCGGTGCCATGCTGGTGGGTTCCCTGTTTGCGTTAAAAACAATTGAAAGCGTACTCCGCCCCACCATTTCTACCATTGTTCCAAAAGAAGATGGAGGCACAGGCTTACTGCTGGATGTGGGGTTGAATTCTGACTGCAAGCCCGAGCACCTGAACCAGTTTGCCATTATGGGTAGTGTGTATGCGCAAAACATTTTGGGCATTGATAACCCGCGGGTGGCCCTACTGAACATTGGCGAAGAAGAAGGCAAGGGCAATTTGCTGGCGCAAGCCGCTTATCCCCTGCTGAAAGAAAACAAGCATATCAACTTTATTGGCAACGCCGAAGGGCGGGATGTGTTTATTGACAAAGCGGACGTGATTGTTTGCGATGGCTTTACCGGCAACATTGTTTTAAAGATGGCCGAAAGCTTTTTTGACATCACGCAGCGCAAAGGCATTCAGCACGACTACCTTGATCGCTTCAATTTTGAAAACCACGGCGGCACGCCGGTACTGGGTGTGAACAAACCGGTGATTATTGGCCATGGTATTTCAAAAGCCAAAGCATTCAAGAACATGATTCTGCTGGCGCAGAAAATGATTGAAAAGGACATCATGCAAAAGCTGCAAACCGAACTTGAAAGCTAATCCATCATATTTCTGGACCTTCCTTTTTTTACTGCCGTTTTCGTTGGTTGCCTGTTCGCAAAGCAGCGATACCACGCAACCTGTTGGCACTACGCAACAGCACCAATTCAGCTTTGGTGAAAAAAAGCTGACGGTAACCGGCACTACGTATGCAACCGGTATTCCTGTTCAGTTTCTGCTGTTGCACAGCAACGAAACAACGGCCGCTGAAGTAGCCGGAAAGGTTTCGGCAGAACTGGGCATTGATTTTTTGCGCATTGAAAACAATAACCAGCGGCTGATCGATTTTGAACTGCAGAAAACAGCCTTTCGTTTCGATCCCAACCGCATCTTCAGCACCGAAGGCATTGTGGCCAGTTTGCAGAAGCTTAGTCAATATGCAGAAAGCGCCTTTCAAACCATTTTTTACTTCCGCGAATTTTTACTGGGACTGGTCAACCGGGAGAAAGTTATTGTAGCGGTTCACAACAATACCGACGGTGCATTTTCCCTGCTTGATTACCAGAAGGATGAAACAGGACTCATTCATCAAAACCCGGCGCTTGATCCCGATGACTTTTTTATCACTACCGATAGTTTGATTTTTAGTCGGCTTAAAGAAGCCAACTTTAATGTAGCGCTGGAGTACCGCGATGCATTGGCTGACGATGGTTCGCTCAGCATTTACAGCAGTCGCAACAACCTGCATTATGTAAATGTGGAAGCAGAACACGGCCACGCAAAACAGCAGGAAGAAATGCTGCGGGCTTTGGTAAAGCTTCTTTACACGCCAGCCAGTGCACCGCAAAAAGATCAATAGCGCTTGCTTGATGAAAGCCTGAAATGCGCAACCATCCTGCACTTTTTACAGGACGGAACTACTGCCAGCCGGTGCTAATTTCAATGGCAATTGCTTCTGTATGAAAAAAGCACTTCTCGCCTTTTTTGCATTTGTGTTCTTGCACGTTTCGGCACAAGAGCTATCCATAAGTCATCAATCAAAGCCAGGTTATTTCCCGTTGCTGGCAACGGGTAAGATTACATCTATTTATTACGACAAAGCCGATCACAAAGTCGTGTCGATTGCAGCAGAAGCCCTGCAAAACGATTTGCACGAAATGAGCGGCAAGAAGCCTGCAATCAACACAGGCACCATTGCAGAAGAGTACCCGGTAATCATTGGAACCATCGGCCAATCAAAACTGATTGACGCATTAATAAAAAACAAAACACTCTCCGTTACAACTATCAAAGGCCAGTGGGAAGCCTTTACCATTCAGGTTATAAAGGCGCCGTTTCCAAAAGTTAAGCAAGCCTTGGTCATCGCCGGCAGCGATCGTCGCGGAACAGCGTTTGGTGTGTTTGAACTTTCCAAACGCCTTGGTGTTTCGCCGTGGAAATGGTGGGCTGATGTTCCTGCGCCTAAACATTCATCTCTTTTTATTTCGCCTGCCAGGTTTGTTCAAACTTCTCCCAGCGTTAAATACCGCGGCATTTTTATCAATGACGAAGATTGGGGACTGCAACCCTGGGCCGCCAAAAACATGGATACGGACATCAAAGATATTGGTCCGAAAACCTATGCGAAAGTGTTTGAACTGCTGCTGCGCCTGAAAGCAAACTACCTGTGGCCGGCCATGCATCCCTGCACCAAAGCGTTTTATTATTACAAAGACAATCCAAAAGTGGCCGATGACTATGCCATTGTTGTCGGCGCCAGCCATTGCGAACCCATGCTGCGCAACAACGTGTTTGAATGGGCCGAAAATTTTGAACACGAATACGGCAAAAAACCCGGTGAATGGCGTTACGACCTGAACGGTCCGGAGATTTATAAATACTGGCAGGACCGTGTAAAAGAGTCGAAGAATTTTGAATCGGTTTACACCGTGGGCATGCGGGGTATTCACGACGGCAGCATGCCAGGACCGAAAGATATGCGGGGCAAGGTTAGCCTGCTGCAAAACATCATCACCGATCAGCGCACACTTTTAAAAGACAATGTAACAACCAACGTTTCCGGCGTACCGCAGATTTTTTGTCCGTACAAAGAAGTACTGAACGTGTATCGAAACGGTGTGCAACTACCCGATGATGTGACCATTGTCTGGGCCGATGACAACCACGGGTATATTCGCCAGCTTTCAAATGATGCAGAGCAAAAAAGAAGCGGCAGAAGCGGCATCTATTACCACCTCTCCTACTGGGGTTCGCCGCACGACTACCTCTGGCTTTCTACCATTTCACCGGCATTAATTTCTTACGAAATGACCAAAGCATACGAGTATGGCGCCGACCGGCTTTGGGTGTTTAATGTCGGCGATATCAAACCCGCAGAGATGGAATTGCAATTCGCCATGGACCTTGCCTGGAATGTAAAACAATGGCCACCGCATAAGGCAACACAGTACGTTGAAGAATGGGCGGCGGGCATTTTTGGAAAAGAAGCTGCCGAAGCAATTGCAAACATCAAATCTGAATATTACCGCCTGGCCGCGGAAGGAAAACCGGAGCATCTGGCTTCGGTCAATTTCTCTCCTGATGAAGAAAAATTAAGGTTAGCTGCCTACGCAGAAATAGTAAAAGAAGCAGAAGCAATAAGGGCAAAACTTCCTGCTCATTTGCACGATGCCTATTTTCAATTGGTTTATTACCCGGTAAAAGGCGCTGCCCTGATGAACGAAAAAATTCTCTTCGCCAAACAAAGCCTGCGACAGGGAATGACAAAAGAAATGGCTTTAGCACTTTCACAAAAAGCAGCGAAAGCTTTTAAAGAAATTCAAACACTAACCGCCACGTACAATAACGAGATTGCCGGCGGCAAATGGAACGGTATGATGAGCTGGCACCCGCGAGATTTGCCTGTGTTCAAGATGCCAAAAACAGCAACAGCAGCATACCTTGACAGTGCACAAAAATCCTTTGTGAAAATCACGGAGCAGCAAGCAGTAACAAGAGGAGCATTGCCGGTTCTTGCAAAAGAATTTACCAGCAAAAAAGAGTTCGGCAATCCCTTGCAAACCATTGAAGGGTTAGGCGTGGGCGGCAGCAGTGTTTCGCTAGCAACTTATCAGCCGCTTGCGTTTGATTCCAGTCTTACCAAAACAGCATACACTACCTACCAGCTTAAAATGACGCCGGGCAAATACACCGTCCGTATTAAATGCCTGCCAACGCAAAGCGTGAACAACGATGGCAAACTTTTGCTTGGCACTTCCTGGAATGATCAAAAGCCGCAGCTGCTAAACATTCATGCAGAAAGCGAAAGCAAACAGTGGAAAGAAAACGTATTGCGTGGCTATGCGGAAGCAACACTTACAGTGGAAGCGACGAACCAGGAGAATACCATTCGCATTTATTTTCCGGAACCGGGGCTTGTGGTAATCGTGATAGAACTGGAAGCGAACTAGTTTAATTCTGATTTGTTTCACCCGGTAGCAAAGGCCAGTCCCTGTTTGGCACGTAGGCTTCCTTCATCAGTGCTTCTATCTGTGCAACAATGTTTGGGTAATCAGTCGCAACGTTTGTTGTTTCCTTCGGGTCTGTTTTCAAATTGTACAATTCAAACGTTGGCGTTGCAGAACTCACATTGAGTTTTATCCCTTTCCAGTCACCCATTCGCACTGCTTGTTTACCACCTTGCTCATGAAACTCCCAATAGAAATAGGCAGGCGCTTTTTGCGGCTGTCCTTTCAGCATTGGCAGAATAGAAACGCCATCAACAGTCGCCGGCACAGCTTCCCCGGCAAGTGCCAAAAAGCTTGGATACAAATCCCACAAAGCGGCTGGCTGATGATTCACCAATCCGGCTTTTGTCAACCCTTTCTGATAAGCAATAAAAGGCACACGAATGCCGCCTTCATACAAGTCGCGTTTGATTCCTCTTAACCCTCCGTTACCATTGAAGAAATCCGGATCACCGCCTTTCTCACGGTGCGGACCGTTGTCGCTGGTAAAAATGACCAGGGTGTTTTCCTCCATCCCTTTTTGCTTCAGCAAGGACATCACCTCCCCCACATATTTGTCCAACCTCGATACCATGGCAGCAAAGGCCGCATGCGGGTATTCATCGTAATGCACTCTATCGTTCTCACTCCTTTTTGGAAGAGTCACCGGTTGTTCGTTGAACTTCTTTTTGTAGTATTCATACACTTCATCGTGCGGAACGGTTACATCGGCATGTGGTAAGGTGTAAGGCAGGTAAAGAAAGAAGGGCTGATTGTGCTTTGCTTTCAAAAAATTCATTGCCTGCTGGTGAATCAGGTCGGCGGAGTAAACTGAGTCGAACTTCAGGTTAACAGAAAGATCAACGCGGTTGTGATTCTGCCAGAGGTGATCAGGATAATAATTGTGTGCCAGCGACTGGCAGTTATAGCCGTAAAATTCATCAAAGCCTTTTTTCTGCGGATCACCGGACGTAGTAATAAAGCCCAGCGACCATTTGCCAAAGGCAGCCGTTTTATAGCCTGCTTTTTTGAGCAGCATGGCAATGGTAACAACAGAATCGTGCAGCGGCGTTTGTCCCTCGGGCTTGAATGTTTTGTTGCCACGCACCGGCGTGTGCCCGGTGTGTTGCCCTGTCATAAAACTGCTGCGGGCCGGAGCGCAAACGGTAGATCCGGAATAAAACTGCGTAAACCGTACACCCATTTTCGCCAGGCGGTCAAGGTTGGGTGTTTCAATCTTTTGCTGACCGTAAGAACCGATATCGCCATAGCCCAGATCATCAGCAAGAATGAAAATAATATTGGGCTTTTTCTGTTGCGAAAGAGCATCGGCACTTAAGGCTAATAAAACACCGCAACAAACCAGGTTAATAAAAAAATCAGTTCTTCTTTTCATTGTTTTGAATTGAAACTTTTAGCAAGCCCACTTCTCTTTTGTAGCGATAGGGCACCAGGAAAAAGTCTTTCGTGGCTTGGGTTTGCGGCAGTAAATATTCATAGCGGTCAAACACAGGAAGCGGCGTTGTAAACACACGACCTTTCCTGTTCGCATGTACCATTACCAGGCCTTTTTGCTTTGCTGAAAAATTTTGCAGAAACAGCAAATACACAGTGCTATCAATAGTAAACTGCGCATGGGGCCGGGGCTGCAAATCGAAATAAGAACCATTGTTTTCAATAACGGTGTCACCAATGGCTTTGTCCTGCTCATTCAGCACCGTGAAGCTGACGGAGGTAGGCTGCCCGTAATTGATGCGGCTCTCTTCAATCCGGCCCGCTTTGCCAAACAGGTTGAACGTTGGCGAATCAAAATTAGTTCCCCCAAAATCCGCCGGCTGATTGCGGCTACGCTGAACAAGGATTTGGTTAACAGGTGTTGTCCAAATTGGTTTGTTGCTATGCAGTAAAAGAAAACCGGCAATGATGTTTCGCCTCGGTGGCGTTTTGTAAAGCGTAACCGGTTTTACTTCGTGCAACTGATCATTTAACCGTGAAATAAAAGTAGCAGGTGGTTGTCGCCTTGCATTCGATTCGCCACGCATGGTTGCAAAAACCGTGAGGCTTGAATCACGGGAGGAATACTGCATAGCAGGATTTTGGTACAGACTTGTTTCGGTTGTAAAAGTGTTTAAAAGCAGGCTGTCAGACTGAAGATTTGCTTTGATGACCTGTAGTGTGTTCCCCTTCTTTTCGTCAATACCGGTCTTTAAGACAAACAGCTTGCCGTCGCTGAAAAGCACTTGCTGCAAGGTTTCTTTTTCTTTGTCGAAAGGATAAAGCACAACCGAACGGCGAATGCTCTTCCAATCTTCATCCGTTTCTACAATCGTGCTACCAATTTTTTTGAGCTCATCATAGTAGCTATTCGAAATCAGGTATAATCGATTGTTGCTATTCTGCAACTGGTAGGTTGCCTTGCTTTTCACATTGGCTGAATCCAATAGTTTTTCCAGCGCTGCCGTCTTGTTTTCTACATCACCACCGTCCCCTATTTTGAAGATATAATGAGCGGTGCTTTTCGGCACATGGGCATACAAATAATAATAGCCCTGCATGGGAATAATGCGGATATCACTTGCTTCCTTCACTTCAAGGTCAATGTCAACCTTGCCCATGTACTCCAGTTGCGAGTTAAAAATAAATACCGCTGGTTTATTGTCCAGTTTAAAACGCAGCACATGATGGTACCCACCCACATCGGCTACCAGTTGCGTTTCATCTGCAAATGAATAGGGAAAGGTTTGCCGGCTGTATTGTATTTTCTGCGCCACCGAAAAAAGCGGCAGCAGTAACAAGGCAAAGCATATGGCCCGAAAGAACGTCATGCCTGACAATTCTACTTCATCTTAGATAGCTCACTTCCCGCCAAAAGAAAACAGCCCAAACCATAGTCTTCAAAATCAGGTTTGCTGGTGTAGGTTACCGGCTGACCATCGGATGGATCTTCACCTGTGCCCTGTACATAACCTAAAAAGCCGTTGGGGTGAACGCTTTCTTTCACCATCGCATTCCATGCTTTTAATGCAGGCGCTAAATATTTTTTACGATCGAGGTGACCGTTGTTAATGCCCCAGGCAAAACCATAAGTGAAGAGCGAAGTACCGGTGGTTTCTTTTCCGCCGTAATGCTCAGGATCGTGCAAGCTGGCATTCCAATAACCATCCTGACGTTGCAAGGGAAGCAATGCTGCACACATGTCTTTAAAATCCTGCAGGTATTCGTTGTAATGCGGATCAGATTTTGGCAGAAACTCCAGTGTACGCACCAGCGCAGCCACTACCCAGCCATTGCCGCGGCTCCAGTAAATGTCTTTTCCCGCAGGCGTTAACACCGGCGGACGAAATGTAGAATCGCGGTACCAAAGGCCATGTGCTTTGTTGTAAAGCCCCGTGCCTGCAAGGTTGTATTTTGTATGCGCATACATCTCGTACATCTTGCGGAAATAACTGGTGTCGTTGTAAATCACGCCCAACCGTGCAAACACCGGCATCGCCATTTGAAAGGCATCAATCCAGTGCCAGTCAGCCTTCTTTTCGCTCTGCACCATGTTGTCGATGCAGGCCTTTATCGCTTGTATGCGCTGCGGTTGTTTATCAATTAAGTAAAGATCAATGTAGGTTTGCCCGCAGCACTGGTCATCGGCATTGCGGGTTTTAATGCCGTTACGCATGTTCCAGTTGTGCTTGTCGCCCCACTGCACGGCATAGTCGTAGTATTTTTTTTGCTTGTCCACTGCATACAGCGCCATCAACCCTTCATAGTACACACCTCTCGTCCAGATGTTGCTTGGTCGTTCGCGGTTGGTGATGATGGACTTTCCGGCATCGGGCCATTTGTTCATGAAGTATTCGTTGGTCAGCCGCATGGGTGCTAATAACTCGTCTTTCGAAGGAAGTTTCTGTGCACGGCAGGAAAGTGTAAAGAGGACAACGGCAAGAATCAGGATTCGGTTCATATAGCTGCTAAAATAAAAGCTATGTTATAGAAATGTACAAAGGCAATCGTCCTGTAGCATCCTGAAAAGCGTTTAGTGTTTGGGATTTGGTGTTTGGAGTTGGCGTGATAAAGCGAGAGCTTCTCTTCTCTTTTTCCCTTTTCATCTGTGCGAAATTTTTTATAGGGCCAGAAGCCAGTGCTACTATTTAACTGCTCTTGCGTCGCACTCTTGTACGGCTGGTAATTCTATTCAGCATTTTGGAGCACAAAGAACACGACGTTGTGTTCGTTGTGGCTCTTAGTGTTCTTCGTGATCCTTTCTCTCTTTGCTGACTAATGATCAAAGCGTACAAGAGTAATTGTTATTTATTATTTCACTGGAAGAATAAATAACAACAAATCGAGATTGCAAGAGACGATGAACAGAATTGCCTAAGCTGGTCACATAAACTTATTTCTTCACCACAGGCCAGCCATCAATATCCCAAACCAATTCTTCAATCCGCAACTTCGATCTTCCTTTGTCCTTCGCATCGTAACCATGGAATATCAACAAATCTTTTCCATCAACTGAGTATACCGCATTGTGTCCTACACCGTGCCAGTCCGCATTCCCTTCCAGCAATAGCGAACCGCCGTTATGATCCATCCGTACACCGGCTTTATCCACATAAGGTCCTTGCAATTTCTTGCTACGTCCAACCACCATCTTGTATGTGCTTTGTTCACCCTTGCAACACAAATCCCACGAAACAAACAGGTAGTAATAATCGCCTTTTTTAAAAATAAACGGCGCTTCAATAGCGGCACTGCCACCGGCGGAATCGGAACTATTGTAAGCTCGCGGCCGACGTGCAATGGTGTACCATTGTTGCGGCTCGGCAATCTTTAAGCTGCTGTCCAGTCTTACCAATTTAATTCCGCTCCACCACGAACCAAACGACATCCACGGGGCTCCTTTTTCATCGACTATCATATTAGGATCAATGGCGTTCCACAAATCGCGGCCAGGAACAGATTGCACTACTTTACCCAGATCTTTCCACCCAAAATCCGGTGATGATGGATGCAGTGTTTTATTGACGGCTACGCCGATGCAGGAGGTGTTTTTTCCAAACTGCGAGACCGAATAAAACAACACATACTGCCCGTTAAAGTATTGAATATCCGGCGCCCAGATATGACCTCTAAATCCCGGCACAGCAGCCACTGCCCATTGCGGCGGTTTGGCAAAAACAGGCGCTTCTTTTTTCCACTGCTGCATATCCTTCGACGACCACACCGAAATGCCATTCCCTGTATTAAAAATGTAATAAACACTATCCTGTTTCATGATCACCGGGTCATGCACGGAGACTTGTTCCTTTGACAAGACAGTACCAACCGCAATTGGTTGTGCATGAACAGTTGCAAAAAGCAGCAGAAGAAAAATGGTAATCAAAACTCGCATGAGAAGTTATTTAGGGCATTCGCTGAAGGCCTTCCCATCGCACTTTCCACTGGCCGTTTTTTGGAATGCCGGGCATCGCCTCCTTTGCACCATCGTAACCGGCAACCATCATGGCAATGGCTGTGAGCAAGCCACCATTGCCGGGCATGTAAATGCGCAGGCGTTCATCCTGGTAGTTATGTCCGTTGGGCAAATACGTGTTGGTTTGAATAGGCATGAGCAACGCATCAATCGCTTTATCAGGAAGACCTAATCTTGCAGCCGTCATAGCCGTCATTGGAAAATCCCAGCCCCAGGTATCACGCCAGGTCCAGGTATTCCAGATCCAATCAAATGTCTGCTGCATGGTAGCATGATCCACTTGTCCGGTTGCCGGCATCACGCCCAATGCAGCCAGCACCGATGGATGATCGGTTCTGTATTCCGGGTTGGTGTAAGAGTCCGTTGCACTTTCTGCAAACAGGTATTTGCCTTCCTGAACGGGCAGCGGCGATAACTGTTGCATCACCTCATCCCATTTTTTATTGTGCGGCATCTTCAGTCGTTCACGCCATTGTTGGGCAACGCTCAGCGCCCATTTCCAATACACTAACTCGTAAGGTGGATTGAAGGTTGTTTCTGCCTTAAAACGTTCCTGCGCCGGTATCAAACCCGGACCAAGAACATAGCGCTTTGTTGCTTCATCGTAATGTGCAAACGAGGCCATAAAATCGGCCGTGGCAAACAAGAGGTCTTTGTATTTGTTCAGCGTTTTTGCGTCTTTCTTCTGACGATAAAGCTGCTCTGCAAAATAGATGTAGTGAGGCTGTTGCCAGATGAGCATCGCACCAACCGACGATGGCGTTTCATCGCCCAAATTATCTGTCATCTTTTGCCAGCGAATGCCATCAAAGCCCTGGCGTTGCGCAATGCCTTTTGCCTTTGGTGCCACGGATGCGTACCAATCAAGCAATCGCTCTACATATTCCGGTCGCCCCCACAAAGCCCAATGCGCTGCATGCCACCAGGTCATTTCAAGGTGCGGCTTGCCAAACCAACTGTTGTACGTTAAACCCGTTTCCTGCGGCGGATAGTAACCTGCTTCCTGCGCTTTCATCTGGTATTGCGAAAGAATGATGCGCCGTTCCAGCTCAAAGGCACGCTTGTCAGTGCTGCCGGAAAAATCAATGGCACCGCCGCTTTGCCAGAAGCGCTGCCAACCGGTTGCACTGGACTGTTTTGCGTTGGTGTACTGAAGTTGTTCAAACACCTTGCGGGGCTGAACAAAAGCAAC
>DATKHJ010000151.1:0-3175 GCA_035510335.1 Flavisolibacter sp.
CTGCTAGAGAATGGCTTTATTGATGGCGGCGTTACTGGTATCTCGCTGCTTGCCAACACGCAAACGCATTGGTCATTGTCCGTTCTCATTATTCTTTTTAACCTCCCGTTTTTACTGCTTGGCTACAAACAAATCAGCAAAATTTTCAGCCTCAAAAGCATTCTGGCCATAACGGCCCTGGCCCTTGCTATTGCCTTTGTTCCCTACCCTAATATCACCTCCGATAAAGTGTTGGCCGCTGTTTTTGGTGGCGTGTTTTTAGGCGCCGGTATTGGTTTAACCATTCGTGGTGGTGGTGTTATTGATGGCACCGAGGTACTGGCCATTTACCTGAGCCGGAAGATTAGTCTTACCGTTGGTGACTTCATTCTTCTTTTCAACATCCTTATCTTTTCTGTAGCTGCTTATCTGCTGTCGCTGGAGGCGGCGATGTATTCTATTCTTACGTATTTGTCGGCTTCTAAAATGGTGGATTTTATTTTGGAGGGCATTGAAGAATACACCGGTGTTACCATTATTTCCACGCACAGCCAGCAGATCATGCACATGATTCAAAACAAACTGGGAAGGGGACTCACGGTGTATTCAGGCCGCAAAGGATTTGGCAAAAGCGGATTGAGCAACCAAAATGTTGACATCATCTTTACCGTAACCACCCGCCTGGAAATTAACCGCCTGACGGCAGAAGTCAACCGCATTGACCCGAAAGCTTTTATCGTTATGCAAAGCATAAAAGATACGAGAGGCGGCATGGTGAAGAAGATACAACTGAAGGAGAAGTGAGGTCGGAGGTCGGAAGTAAGAAGCCGGAAGTAAGAAGTAGGAATTGGAAATAAGGTATTTGTGGTTGAGCACTCTGTTATTTGTGGAGAGTTGCGAAAGATTGATGAATGGAAATTTCGGAAAAAAGTTTTGATAAGAAGTTTTCGTATTCTATAACAAACCTTATTACCTAAGTAAAAGATCCGCTGGAAAGACGCCAACCTTCTTACCTCATTCTTTGCATATTGCGAAACAAGCGAATAAGGTTTAATTAAACTGTCAGCTGTTGTTACGACGGTAATAAGGTTAGTTGTTTAAAACGCTGATTGCATTCTTTCGCACAAATTCCTAATCCCTAATTCCCAATTCCTACTTCTCACTTCCGGCTTCCGACCTCCTACTTCCCTCCTTCCCAATCTCTCCTTAGTTTTAACCCATGAACACACCGGAGCTATATGAAGCGTACCTGACGAAGATGCGCCGCATTGCAGACATCAGATCGGCAAGCGCTGTTTTGCAGTGGGACCAGGAAACTTACATGCCGAAGGGTGGTGCCCATTTTCGCGGACAGCAAATCAGTACGCTGTCTGAAATTGCGCACCAGTTTTTCAGCGAAGATGCACTGGGCGATTTGTTGCGGGAATTAAGTGCAAAAGAAGATTTATCTGCCGAGCAAAAACGCAATGTTGAACTCACGCTGGAAGATTACACCAAGAATAAAAAATACACGTCGGCATTCGTACGTAAACTGTCGGAGCAGATCAACAAAACCTACCATGCCTGGATAGAAGCCCGAAAGGCAAATTCGTTTTCGGTTTACCAAAAAGACCTGGATGCATTGATTCAATTAAAAAAAGAAGAAGCGCAGATTTTAGGTTACACCCAACATCCGTACGATGCATTGCTGAACGAATACGAAAAAGGCGCAACCGTACAGTTGATTGATAAAACGTTTGCCACGCTTCTGCCGCCACTGAAAGAACTGTTTCAAAAGATAACTTCTTCGCCGCAGGTTGACGACAGCTTTTTGCGCCGCCACTTTCCGGCGCAGCAACAATGGGACTGGGGCATGCAACTCATCAAACAACTGCATTTCAATTTTGAAAACGGGCGGCAGGACAAGAGTGAACATCCCTTCAGCACTTCGTTTTCGGCGCAGGATGTGCGCATTACCACCCGCATCGACGAAGCCGATTTTGGCAATATGACCTGGAGCTGCATTCACGAAGTGGGCCATGCATTATATGAACAAGGTTTGCCTGTTGAACAATACGGCCTGCCGCTTGGCGAAGCCTGTTCGTACAGCATTCACGAGTCGCAATCACGGTTGTGGGAGAACAATGTAGGCCGCAGCCTGGCCTTCTGGCAACACTATTACCCGCAGGTGCAACAGCATTTCCCCGAGCAGTTTCGCAACATTGGCGTTGAACAGTTTTATAAAGGCATCAACAAAGTGCAGCCGTCGCTCATTCGCACGGAAGCCGATGAAATTTCTTATCATTTTCATGTTTTTGTCCGTTACGAACTGGAAAAGCGACTGATAGAAGGAAGCATTTCTACCGCAGATATCCCGTTATTCTGGAACGATCATTACAAGCAGTATTTGGGTGTAGATGTGCCGGATGATAAACAAGGTGCGTTGCAGGATGTGCATTGGGGACATGGCAGCTTTGGCTATTTCCCTACCTATAGTTTGGGAAGTTTTTACGCAGCGCAGTTTTTTGCGCAGGCAGAAAAAGAAATTGCCAACCTGGATGCCGAAATCGCAAATGGAAATACGGCGCCCCTGCTTGACTGGCTGCGGGAAAAAGTACACCGCAAGGGTCGTTATTTCACCAGTGAAGAACTGTGTAAAGAGATAACGGGTGAAGGTTTGAACGGCGATTATTTTTTAGCGTATGCAGAGAGAAAATATGCGGACATTTATTCTGCATAAGATTTTACCAAAGGAGTTAGAAAATTTATTTCGCACAGAGCAAAGGAGCGAAGGAGGATAGATATTTATCATAACACCTTTTCTCCTTTCCTCTGTGCGAAACCTCCTCTCCAGCAAAGAGCTGCTTCGCAGAAATGCGTAGTAATACGCTATTTTCTCCCGGCAGAAAATGAGGAATAGTTTTTTCTGCAAAGCCTGCATCTTTACCACTGTAGAGGTCAGCATCATAAACCCGAACCGCTTGAAGAAAATTTACCTTTTACTCGTTACCCTTTTCATTGGCGTAGCCTGTTTTGCGCAGGCACCAACAGCCAATTTTACCGCCGCACAAACCGAAGGCTGTGCACCCATTATTGTCAGTTTCCAAGACCTTTCCACCGGCAACCCTACATCCTGGCTGTGGAATTTTGGAAACGGAACCACTTCCACACTTCAGAATCCATCTACCACGTATTTCACGCCGGGCAATTATACGGT
>DATKHJ010000152.1:0-4128 GCA_035510335.1 Flavisolibacter sp.
GTGAAATAGAGTTTTCCATTCATTGCTACACTCGTGGGCAGCGTTACATAAGAACGATCAGGACCCGGGTTAATATCCTTTAAAAGATAGGTTCCGTTTGCAGTGCCGTCTGTGGTCCAGATCTCTTCACCCGCAACACCATCATCGGCACTAAACAGCAGGCGGTTATTAAACGGGTAAAGCACAGAAATCGTTGGCATCGGGAAGCCCGTGTTGATAGAAGAAGCCGGGCCGGTGCGAATATCTTTCACCAACTGCGTTCCTGCCACGGTTCCATCGGTACGCCACAACTCTCGGCCTTCCGCAGCGGTTTCTGCCCAAAACAAAACCATGTTGTTGTACAACTGAAATGCAGAAGGGGAAGAACTGGCGCCGTTGGGATTAATGTCTTTCAGAAGAAAGGTGCCCGCATCGGTGCCATCGGAGCGCCACAATTCGTAACCTGTTGTGGCATCGGCAATGCTGCTAAACAACAGGTAGCTGCCATTTGAAAAAAGATCGTAGCGGCCTTTGAGGGCACTACCACCAGGACCAGGCACAAGGTCTTTCAACAACATTGTTCCGGCTTCGGTGCCGTTGGTGCGCCAGATTTCCCGGCCTTCTCCCGGCGTGGACGCAGAGAAGTAAAGAAAGCCGTTGAGTAACACAAAATCATCCTGCGGATCGGCATCGGGCTTGCCGGGATTGATATCTTTCACTAACCGGGTACCGGCAATGGTACCGTCGGTAATCCAAAGTTCTGCACCAAACGTTGGACTGCTGGCCGCAAAAATATAGTGTCCGTTCAGCAGGCCGCCGGCGCCGCTATACACTAATGTATCGGCAAGTTTAAACGTGCCGCCGGCAGTAGCATCAGTTACCCACAGCGTGTTGAAACTCGTTTCCAATAAAATTGCTTTGTTGTTGCTGATTGGCGCAAGCAGTTGCAAACTGGTGTTGGAAGAAATTTGCGTAACCTGTGCAGAAGCGTTTAAAAAAGAAAGACCAAGTAAGGTAATGAGTAGCGCTGATTTCATGTTGGATGGTTTTGGAGTTGACAGTAGCCGTTGGTTTGGGCTGACAAAAATCTGCAAGGCACCTGTGCCATACAATCGCATGAGGGTGTGAAAATGAGGAAGCAAAAAACAACCGGGCTATTGGCCATTTGCGTTTATCCGGTTGTGCGGCCATTTATCCGGCGAAGAGATTCAGGTAGCATACAAGGCAACCGCATAAATATGTGGTTGCTCATTTTCGGGGAAAGAAAGGCGAGTAAATAACACTTTGCTGCACGGGCTTGTGAAGCAAACGCATTTACCTTTGCCTGCATTTCAAAGCACATGAATCAACACCCTCAACCCCAGGCGCAGGCCCCGTCAACAGCGTTGGTGCTTGTTGCATTTGCTACTATTTATATTGTTTGGGGTTCTACCTATTTTTTTATTCAGAAAGCTATTGCCGATTTTCCTCCTTTTCTCATGGGTGCCATTCGCTTTTTGGTAGCCGCAGCCATTATGTTTGGCTGGGCCCTCTGGAAGAAAGAACCGTTGCGAAATGTTGCCATGATTAAGATTGCACTAGTCACGGGTTTTCTTCTACTTTTTATTGGCAACGGTGCTGTTATCTGGGCAGAGAAAACCATCCCGAGTTCACTGGTGGCCATCTTTATTTCGTCGGCGCCGCTTTGGTTTGTGTTGCTGGATAAGCCCAAGTGGAAAGCCAATCTTTCCAACAGCAAAATCATTTTGGGTTTGCTGATTGGTTTTGCCGGTGTGCTGCTTCTCTTCAGCCAGCAACTCCGTGACCTGCTGAGTGGCCAGCTTTCTGCAGAAATTGCAGGCTTTGGCATTTTGGTCATTGGCTCTATGAGCTGGGCAGGTGGTTCGTTGTATTCCAAATACAAATCACAAGGTTCTGCCCTTGCCAACACAGCCTGGCAAATGCTGGCGGGTGGCGTCATCTTTCTATTGGTAAGCGGCCTTGCCGGCGAGTGGCAAACCTTTCACTTCAGTAGGGTTAGCACCTCGGGCTGGCTGTCGATGCTCTACCTGATTTTCTTTGGTTCCATTGCCGCATACAGCGCTTATGTGTGGCTGCTAACGGTTAGGCCGGCCACGCAGGTGAGTACCTACGCATACGTGAACCCGGTGGTGGCCGTACTGCTCGGCGTTTTCTTTGCCGGCGAACGATTATCGGTGCTGCAGGTGGCAGGCCTTGCGGTGATTTTGCTGAGTGTATTATTAATTAATCAATCCAAAAAATAACAAGCGTTTACTTCAAAACAAAAGCCTGCAAATTGCAGGCTTTGTCAATATAGTCAAGCGTTTGAGGAAAGCTTTGGCGTTGTTGCTTACAGGACAATCACGCTGTTGGTGGTACCAAAAATGTTGCGTGTTTGTTCATCGGCATCCGGCTCAATTATCCATTCTTTTTCATCAACAAGGTACTTGAATTCGTGCTGGCTGTCTTTGGGCAGCGACACTTCGCAGGAGAAGGTACCGTCTTTTTTGCGTTTCATTTCCAGCAATGTTTGCCAGTCGTTGTTTAACCCGGCAATGGCTACTGTTTCGGCCTCTTCAGGCTTTACGATGAATTTCACCTTGCAGTAGTCTTTCGTCTTGAAGTAAGTTTTCTGAATCATGATTGATTGTGTTTTCCGTTGTTACAATCGTAAAGAAAAAGCAACCGGCGTTAGGAAAAAAAATCTTTTCGCTGCAAACATTTCGCAGCTATTGATTACGAAATGATTAGAGTAATGGATGAGCTTATTTTTTAACATTTCTCCACTGTTGTGCTGCTGATTTTTTGTGGAAGATGGAATAACCAGTAAAGCGCTTTTCATCCTATTTCCTGAAAACAGGCAATGGCAGGAAAGTTGAATGCTTGTTACCATAACAAACAAGGAATTTATGAAACGACTACTTTTTATTGCCGGGCTGGCACTAACCATGTTAAGCTGTGCACAACACGATACACAATCGCCGGACACCTCTGGCGTTGATCCACAGAAGCCGAATGACGGACCAGCGCAGACTGCGCCTACCGACAGCTCTATGCAGAATATGCAGAACAACCCGGGAGGAACCAATTCCGGTAACAGTGGCTCAACCAACAACCGGCAAAACCAGTAACCGCATTTAAACAACAAAGGCCTTCGTTTTTGCGAAGGCCTTTGTTGTTGCAGACAGTGCTGCTCTATTTTGCTTTTTCCTTTTCTTTCTTCCGGAAGAAGCCACGCAATAAAAAATTGTGTTGCAGGGCTTCCATGTTCTCATCCAGTTTTTGCGAACCGGCCTGCAGATTGCGGATGGTTGTTTTAATCTCTTCCGCAGTTTGCTTGTCGTTCAGCAACACGCCAACCGGGCTTGTATTGTCATTTAATTTTTGATTGATGCTGGCGCTGGCATCGTTCAGGGTTTGCATTACAGCATTGGCGCGGCCGGACAGTGCATCAATTTCCCGTACCGTGCTGCGCAGGCGGGAAAAGATCACCGTATCAGTAACAAGATCGTTTGCCAGCGAACCTTTTGTTGTAAGCTTGTCGGTATAATTAGAAACGCCGGCTACCATTTGCTGTGCATTGGCCGTAGCCACTTTAATGGTAGAAATGGATTGCTGCAGGTCGTTGAAAAGCTGGTCATCGTTCAGCAGTTTGCCAACGGTTCCTTTGCCGCTCACCATTTGCTCGCTGAGCGTTTTAAAATTAGCCGTGATGGACAAAAGATTTTTGTTGTTTTCCTGCAGGGTAGCCAACATCTGGTCCATGCCAATGCCGTATTCAACGGCAAGTGTATTACCATCTTCAATCGCCGGCGTACTTGTTGAACTGCCGTACAGTACCACCAGTTTGTTACCTATAAAACCATCGGCACCCACACGGGCCTTTGCATCTTTTTTAATGATGGACTGGTAATCTTTGCCGATGTTCATTTCCACTTTTACCGAACCATCGGGCTGAAAGGCAATGTCCTGCACCGTGCCCACTTTTACGCCGGCATACCAAACGTTGTTGCCGGCCTGCAAACCGTTTACTTCGTTAAACACCGCGTTGATGGTAGCACCGCGGTTGAAAAGGCTTTTTTGTCCGCCAAGTGTTAGTACGCCCAGCACAAAAATGGCCAGGGCCAGAAACACAAAAACACCTACAAT
>DATKHJ010000153.1:0-4239 GCA_035510335.1 Flavisolibacter sp.
GTGTACTTGTCAAAATAAACTACCCATCTACCGTCTCTCTTAATGGCCGTTGGGCCTTCCGCCCAATACTTGCCGGTAATGGGTGCGCCGGGCATGGTGTAAGGTCCGGCCAGTTTTTTTGCTGTTGCCACCCGCAGGTTTTTTTCTGCCGGTTGCCGCGTTTCGTTTTTGAGAAACATCACGTACTCTTTTCCATTCAGCACAATCGATGCATCAATCACGCTGAAGCCGGGATTGTACAGCAGCTTTGCCTTCTTCCACTTTTTAAAATCTTTGGTGGTGGTGTAATACATGCGATGGTTGTAGCGCCGGCCTTCGGCAGACGTATCGGCCTGCGGAAAGCGGCCGGGAATGGTGGTGGCCCAATACACCATGTATTCTTTCTTCTTCACGTCATAGGCCATCTCCGGCGCCCAGGTGTTCTTTGCCGAATCTTCGTGCATCATCACGGGAATAAATTGTTGTTCGCTCCAGTTCACCAAATCGGTTGAGGAGGCGTAGCCAATGCCCCTGTCGGCCCAGCTGACGGTCCATACCATGTGGTAGCGGCCATCGGTACCTTTAATGATGCAGGGATCGCGGAAGAGTTTGTCTTTGCTGACCGTTGGCTTCAGCACAACACTGTCGTTAAACATGGCCGTCCACGTGTAACCGTCTTCGCTGGACGCATAATGCAGGCCATCACCATTGCCTTTGAAATAGCAAAAGAGGTAAACGCTGTCGCTTTGAGCGAAGAGATGAAAAGAGGAAAAAGAGAAAAGGAGGAAGAATATTTTTTTCATGATTGTTTAGTTGGGACGAACAAGTGTGAGGCTCATGAGGCCAATGACGACATCATTGGTGATGGCTTTTACAGAAAGCGATTTTAGTTCTTTGGTTGGGTTTAATGGGAGATCGAGCACCGTTGCCACACCGCCATCGATAGCTCTGTTTGTGAAACCTTTGATGGATGTATAGTTGCTGAAGGTACGGGTGTCGATGCCGGTTTTTAAATGCACCCGCAGCGGCACCGGCGCACCGGTATTGAAGGCAAAACCATCGTTGTAAAAATCCTGCTCAATGGGCCACCAGTTCTCGGGGTTGCGCAGTTCAAGCTTGTCGTCTGATCCATCGGTGTACTGCACCACCACTTCGCCATTGATCATCTGGCTTTGCATGGGATTGGTGGAACCGGCCATTAGCAAGTAGGCATGCACTGCTTTACCGGTCAGGGTAACAATGACCGAATCAGGATAGTTATCCCACTGCGAAGTGAACAAAATATTTTTTGCGCCTGGCTGCGATGGCGTGGCGAATGGAACACCTTGTTGTGTAGTGAACTCATTCTTTACACCGGCTCGTTTGCGCAAACCCGAATCGCTAATGTTCGGCATCACAAACGGGTAAGCCCAATTGCCAATGCCCTGCGTGGGCAATTGCAGCGTGGGCACCTTTGGCCGCGGCGAGAGGTATTGGTTTTTAAAAATTTTGGTGACATCGTCGTTGAAGTAAGAGCTTAGTTCAATCTTTTCATACGTGCCGGTTGCTGCAGCATTGGTTGTTTGAACCGTTGCTTTTGTTGCCTGCGCATATTGCGGAATCGGTTTCCAATAAACAGCCCGGCCTTGTTGTACACGCTGAAAACCTGTTGCCGTTCTTTTGCCGTTGCCATGCGTAACAACAGTTGCCTGAACCAGTCTTCCTTTCCAACGAATTTCGATTGTATAATTTTTAGCCGCAGGCGCTAACACCTGCAAACGTGGCAACGCAATGGCGGTTGAATCAAAATACCAGGTTGCTTTTTTTCCATTCACCAAAACCGTTTCCACATCATCCATGCGTGCCTTCAACAGCAACGAAAGGGCAAGAGGTTTTGTGCCGTTTCTTGTGATAGTAAAAAGATCTTTCGTCCCATTCTGCCGATAGGCATACGTAAAATCCAGCGTTGACAAAGAGGCGTGGCCCCAGCTTTCCGGGAAGCCCGGCTTGATGTACATAGTGTCCCGCAAGGCATCTACAAATACTCCAAATAGCCCTTCTACCAAACTCCTCGCCGTGGTGCCAATATCATCGGCAAAATCGCGGTACAACTCGCCACGCATTGCATCGTAAAACGAAAGCTGCTGAAAGTTGCCGGGGCTTGCGCCGAGGTACATACTTTCTACCAGCGAACCTTTGAACAGCTTGAACGCTTCTTCGCTTCTTCCACCCTGCCAGTAGGCCAACGACGTGTGCATGGTTTCTCCTAACGAAACATTGTTCAACGACCAGGTATAAGGCTGCCAGGCTGTGGTGGCGATGGTGTAGAGTGTTGTATCGGCCAAACCTTTTGCACGGATAGGAATATGCGGAATGTGATCGTTAATGTATTGCAGCGATTGATAAGCCTGGAAGGCATCCGGCACTTTGGAATCAATGGCATGATAGATCGTCCAAACGCCAGGTGAAGAATGCAGCAGACCTTTGCCAAGCAAATCTTTGAATTCGGCATACACGCCTTTCTCCGGCATCCACAATTTGGTGTTGATGGCCTTTAAAATGGCTGCTGCTTTTTTTCGGTAAGGCTCGCCATCTTCTCCCACCAAAGCCGCTAACTCCGACGCTAACTGGTACGCTTTGTAATTGTAGGCAGAACTATGCGTAACGCCGCCGCCGCTGTATTGCAAGGCATCGCTGGCCCAGATGGCGGCATAAGCGTCGTAGAGATTGTCGCCGTCCACATCAAAGTTGCGGTCTTCCCATGCTAAATGACGCTTGAGCAAAGGCCACGCCGTTTTCACATAGGCCGTGTCGCCTGTCCACAAAAAATGATTGAGCAACTGGTCGATGAACACGAGGTTCATGTCGTAATGGTGCGGACGTTTATCGCCACCGGGATTGCGGGAAATGTAGCCACTACTAAAAACAGAGGTGCCCATTTTTTCTGCATGCCGTGCAAGGTTCAGCGCCGTGTCCATTACAATGGGACCGCTTGCCGGGTCCGTTACCTGCGAAAGTGCATACGCATTAAAATGTGTTCGGGCACGATCATGCCAACCCAAAACATCGGCCAGGTAAGCGCCGCGCCAACCTGGCAACCGCATGCGCCATGCAACAGCGCCGTGCAGGTAAGAAGGATGCTCCCACACCGCATCGGCAGCAACGGCCAAGGCACCGCCCAAGGTGTTGATGAAGGCATCGGGTGTGTTGATCTTGATTCTACCTGCCAGTTCTTTACGGGCTGCTTCTGCTTTGGTAAAGACGGTTGGCAGTTGGCTGTATGTTGTTTTCTCATCTGCACCGCCATTGCGCAGGTAGAAATAAAGTGGTTGGGAAGAGAAAGGCATTTGCGAAAGCACAACCGGGGTTAAACTATCGGTGGATGAAACAAGCTGCAAAGGTGTTTCCTGTTTGGCGGCATTGCCTGTTTGCAAAACAGCACCGGCAGGAAAAATGCCGGAGAGTTGTTTGATAGTGGCAGGAATCTTTGTTGTGTCGGCCTTTGCACTGTATTGAATTTCGTAACGCTGCTCTTTGCTCAGCGACTTTGCACCAAAGAATAGTGTGAAGTTGTTTTTCCTGAGCTGGTAGATATTGTTGCGGCAGTATTCGGGCTTGAGATAAAACGATGATTCAGGATCAGCGCCGATATCACCTTCGCGGGAAAACTTGGTGCCCGTTGCACCGCCGTAAACTGCTAATAGTTGCACATCTGCCGGGACGTTCCTGCTTTCTATTTTTACCAGGAACGCTTCGTGATCGTACGTTGCAATGGCAGTGATTTTTATTTGTCCTTGGCCCAGCAATGCATCTTTGATGGTGTAGATCATTGAGCCGGGGCGGTAACGTGTTTCGATTTTTTCCGCATCAATGATCCATTTGCTTTGGCCGCCTTTAATCAATCCAAACTTTACGTTGCCGCCCATGCCGGGTAAGTAAAGTGCAAACTCGGGAAGGTCGCCGGCTTCCGCACGAAAGCCCGTGTTGCCGCCGTACAAGGCGCGGTTGAAACGGCGCCTGCCATTTACCAAAAGAAAATCGTCGCCGTCGGGTTTGTAATGAATCTCCCTTTCGATGCCATGCCAGAGACCATTGGCGCTCTGCGCAGATGCATCAAAACAAAAAACAAAACACAAACTAAAAATGAAAATGGTCTTCATGGTATGACTCCTTAGAACACCTGGTCAATTTCCGGCCGGCTGTATTTTTCTTTGCTATTTGTTGTCTTGGGCAAGCCAAAATAAAAAGACAAACTGCGCCTGATTGGTCCGCTGAGCCTTG
>DATKHJ010000154.1:0-3136 GCA_035510335.1 Flavisolibacter sp.
GTGTGTGCCGGTAGGCAGTACCCCAATGTGCAAACCAATTTGCCGGGCACGTTGCCGTTGTGCATTTGCGGAGGTTAGAAAGAAGAGAAAGAGAAAACAAAAGGTGGCATTGCGCATGTAAAGAATTTTGCTGAATTTACAGAAAGCTGTAAAACTGCACCTGTTTGACAGATTTATAAAATGGCAATCAATGCAATTAACTGTATGAAATCGTTTCTCTTTTTACCGGCACTCTTTGTTACGTCCGCATTATTGGCGCAACAGCGTGATACCATTTTCCTGGAAAGAATTGTAACAGATACACCTGACCCGCTCTACCACGATATTTTTATTGATTCTACTGCGGCGGTGAGAAATAAACTTACCAGTTTTGCTTTTCACCATTTTGACAGCACCACATATTTTGACCAGTTAGCAGCGTTAAGGCCGTTGAAGAAGGCGTCGATTTCTGCATTAAAAGACGTTCCCCGGAAATGGATTGCGTTGTACAAATGGAAGAACAAATATTACCTGTATTCTCCTTCTGATTTTGGAAATCATTCGAAAGTTGAAATGAACGACAGTACGATGGTTGATTTTTCAATGGAAGGGCCGCAGCCAAGCAGTTATAAAAAGATAACACGCATTTCTGCTACTAAACTGGTGATCGAAAGAGCCAATTACTGGAAAGGGGACCGGGTAGAGGTTCAAATCATCGACACGGCAAAAGGCATTGCTGTTTTTTCTTTTGGCGCAACCAAATATAGAAAAGGCTACCGGGTATTAATGGTTGATGCAGCAAAAGCGCATTTATTCCCAACCATTGTTAATTACTGCGAAACAGATAAGCAAGGAGAATTTGAATTTGACGAGTTGAACTTTGCCACATTGCTGAAGGCAAAGCCCACACGGAAAAAATAAGGCTAGCGTTCTCCCGGCTCCACCCGCTTTAACCGTACGCTTGTTACCGGCGCTACAATCAGTGGGAACTTCTCCACCGTTACATTGCTCGGGTCAAGGCCAAAGCCGCGTTCTTCTGATAGCGACACTTCTTTCAGCCAGAAATGCAGTTTCATAATCAGTCGTTCAACAATGGGCAGGTCGTTGTCCTGGCTCAGGTATTTTTCCATTACAATAAACTGGAAGTCGCCAACCACGTTGTTGCGGTCGAGGCTTTCGTAACGGCTGGTAACGTTCACCTCGCGGTTCTTTACCAGGTCTTCCACCACCTTGCGGAAAAGCAGGTTAATACGTGGCTGCACACGGAATCCGAGACGGAAATCAACACGAATAATATCGTTGGGAATAATGTGCGAAACGGTGTACTCCGACGTGTACGGATCATCCAGCGTATCCACATGCACAAACCAGTAAATATCGGCACGTTTGGGTTTGCGGTTCAGTATGGAGTAGATGATTTTGTGCTCAATTTCTTTCGGATTATCTGCACTGGTTAAATACACCAAGTGCGTAGCATGCTTGGGCACCGAGCGGTCGTTGCTCAGGTCCTGGATTTTTGGAATGTAATGTTCCAGCCGCACAAACTCCACATAGCGGTTTTTAATCTTTCTTGCCCTGAACCACACATACATTACCATGAACAGCAGGCCACCCACAATCAGCGCCACGTAACCGCCATGCGGAAATTTTTCCATGTTGGCGTACAAAAAGCTAAACTCAATGGTGAGAAAAACAAGCAGGTATAAATAGATCAGCGCCGGCTTGGCTCTACGCAACACTAAAAAGTTAGAGAACAGCACCGAGGTAGAAATAATGCAAAGCGTTATGGCCAGTCCATACGCTGCCTCCATGTTGGCCGCCTTTTTAAAGTAAAGCACAATGCTGATGCAGCCCGCATAAAGCAAAAGGTTAATGGCAGGGATAAACACCTGTCCTTTGGCCTCGGTAGGGTAATGTATTTTAAATTTCGGCCACAGGTTCAGTCGCATAGCTTCACTGATCAGTGTAAACGAACCGGAGATGAGTGCCTGGCTGGCAATTACCGCCGCCACCGTGGCAATGGCTACGCCGAAGTACAGGAACCAACCGGGCATGAGTAAAAAGAACGGGTTGAACCCGCCATCAATCATCGATGATGTGATGGTTTGTCCATCGTAATGGCTCATTAAAAAAGCTCCCTGTCCGAGGTAGTTCAGAATAAGGCAGGTCTTTACAAAAATCCACGAGTAGCGGATGTTCCATTTGCCGCAATGGCCAAGGTCGGAATACAGGGCTTCTGCACCCGTGGTGCAAAGAAAAACACCGCCAAGAATATAAAAACCGCGTGGATAGGTAGCCAGCAGCTCAATGCCATAATAGGGATTGAATGCCCTGAAAACCGAAAAGTCATCGGCAAGGTGCACAAAACCCAACGTTGCCAGCATGAGGAACCAGACCGTCATCACGGGCCCAAAAAAGCGGCCGATCAGCGCCGTACCAAATTGCTGGATAAAGAATAAAAAGGAGATGATGGCAATAACAATGTAAATGACCGTTTGCTGGCTGATGCGGCCAATAGCTGGCAATACCTTCATTCCCTCAATAGCCGATGTAACGGTGATGGGAGGGGTGATCATGCCATCGGCTAACAGGGCTGCACCGCCAATCATGGCCGGGATCACCAGCCAGCGGCGCCGGCGCCTTACCAGGGCAAAAAGCGAAAAGATGCCGCCTTCCCCTTTGTTGTCGGCCTGCAAGGTCAGAATCACGTACTTGATAGTGGTTTGCAGCGTCAACGTCCAGATGATGAGCGACAGCGAACCGATGATGAGGGTATCGGAAATGGTTTTGCCATTGGTAATGGCGTTCAGCACATAGAGCGGTGAGGTACCGATATCGCCGTAAATAATTCCAAGCGCAATAAGCAGTCCGGCAGCAGATACCTTGTTTTGAGCTGACATGAAAGGAAATTAAAGGGAGCAAAGCTAATTGCAGAAAAGGGAGAAATGCAACTACGGTGGAAATCTTTCCGGCACAGCACCAACTGAACAACCATAAAACCGCAAACGATTTAAAAAAGCAACCCGTAGGTTGCTTTTTTGTGTATGCTTGTTCACAGATTAGATTCTTACTTGGCGTCCATGCCGTGCATCTTTTTGGCAATTTCCACCTGCTTCATAAACTCACCGGTTTCTTCATCGGAGTAGCGGCCGTAAGC
>DATKHJ010000155.1:0-7201 GCA_035510335.1 Flavisolibacter sp.
GGTGTTTACTTACCACATGAAACATGGCGCTATTGTAAAAGATGATGGCAGCGCTGATTATTCGCAAGCCGATGAGTTAACCAATTCAGCCACGGCGGCAGGCCTTGAAGTTTTCGGACATACGCTGGTGTGGCACGAAAACCAAAACGGAAATTACCTTCGTTCGTTAACCATTGGCACGTCGGACCCGAATGCACCCAACCTGTTGCCGTCAGGTAATTTTGAAAGTGGCACGGGTACTACCGGAACGGGATCATCGCTTTTTACCGGCTGGAACTTACTGGTTGGTGGCAACGCTGCCGGAAGCTATGCTGCGGTTGACGGAAACAACAGTCCGAGAGCTTTGCAAACCACTGTTACAACAGCAGGCGCAAACGCTTACGACATGCAGGTCATTGGGCCGGAATGGACGGCTGTTGTTGGCAAACAGTACATTGTGAGTGTCGATATCAAGGCTTCCGTAAGCAGCGGCAAAGTGCGGCTGGTGAACCAGAACAGCCAGTACCAGCAATTCGAAATCACACCAACAACTTCTTGGGCAACTTACACATGGACATTAACTGCGCAGGAAACATCACCCATGGTGCGGTTGAATTTTCCATCAGCAGGTGTTTACACAATCGACAACATTAAAATCATCGATCCCTCGACAGGAGCGTCATTAACGCCGGTGCAAATTGCTACGGCGGTTGACACGGCCATGAGCCGGTTTATCCGCAATACAGTTACCCGCTACGCCGGAAAAGTAAAGGCCTGGGATGTGGTGAACGAAGCCATCTCGGACGGCACAGGAGCTTTGCGGACCAATACAGGTACAGCCACCGGTGATAAATTTTACTATGCGCAATACCTGGGTAGAGATTATGCCCTGAAAGCGTTTCAATACGCAAAGGCAGCTGATCCAAATGCCTTATTGTTCATCAACGATTACAACCTGGAGTCAGACGCAAGAAAGTTGGATTCGCTGATTGCTTACGCAAACGAATTGAAAGGAAAAGGCGCAAAAATTGACGGCATCGGAACGCAAATGCACATCAACATCAACACCTCCAACACTGGCATCGACCAAATGTTTCAAAAACTGGCACAAACAGAATTGAAAATAAAAGTGTCGGAGTTGGATGTTCGCATGAATCCCGGCAATATTGTTGGCTTTACCCCAACGCAGGAATTGCTGGAAAGCCAGGCCGCCAAATACAAGTATGTGGTGGATGCCTACTTCCGTTTTGTTCCCGCCGCGCAACGCTACGGAATTACCATTTGGGGTGTTGCCGATCCGGATAGCTGGTATGTGCTGACACAAAACAGGGCAGAGTTTGCGCTTTTGTTTGATGCGAACTACAACAAAAAAGCAGCCTTCAATAGTTTTTTGCAGGCTTTAAAAACAAATAAATAACTTGACTTATTCTGCAACAGACAGGAATTGTGCATGGGCAATAGAGCAGCCCGAATCACTATCGAAAAGCACTTTCTTGCAGATTTTATCTGCATTTGCCCACCTTTGCAGGATTGACTTAAAACGAGCAGCGAATGTTATTTCTCGGAATTGATTTAGGAACGTCTTCCATTAAGGTTTCGGTAGTGGATGCTGATACGCAAAGCTGCGTGGCATCGGCACAATATCCCGAAACGGAAGTGGACATTATTGCGCCACATCCTGGCTGGGCCGAACAAAGCCCGGACCTTTGGTGGGAGCACACCAAGCAGGCTATTTTGAAATGCAATGCATCGGGTAGTTACGACCCGAAAGAGATTGCCGCCATCGGCATTTCTTACCAGATGCATGGCTTGGTGCTGGTGGATAAAGAACAGAAAGTGCTGCGCAATTCCATCATCTGGTGTGATGGCAGGGCGGTAACCATTGGTGACAACGCTTTTGTTGAAATAGGCGAGGAACGCTGTCTTTCGCACTTGCTGAATTCGCCGGGAAATTTTACCGCCAGTAAGTTGGCATGGGTGAAAGAGAATGAACCGGAAATTTATCAACGCATCGATAAAATTCTTCTTCCCGGTGACTTCATCAGCATGAAGTTTACCGGCGAGGCCACCACTACTTTCTCCGCATTATCAGAAGGCATTTTCTGGGACTTTAAATCGCATGGCATTTCAGCTGATGTAATGTCGCATTTTGGTTTTCAGAAAGAGATCATTCCTTCGGTACAAAAGCTGTTTTCGTCACACGGCGGATTGAAAGAAGCCGTTGCCGCAAGACTGTCGCTGAAAGCAGGAATCCCCGTTACCTACAAGGCCGGTGACCAGTTGAACAATGCCTTTTCGCTTAATGTGCTCAACCCCGGCGAAGTGGCGGCAACAGCCGGAACCTCCGGTGTTATTTACGGCATCAGCGATAGCTTAAGCTACGATCCGCTTTCCCGCATCAACAGCTTTGCGCATGTCAATCATGCCAAAGAGGATGCACGCATTGGCGTGTTGCTTTGCATTAACGGCACCGGCATTTTCAACCGCTGGATACGCAACCTTGTTGGTCCGCAACACAGTTACGAAAGCCTGAATACGGAAGCCGAGAAAATTGCAGCCGGCTCCGACTGTCTGCGCATGCTGCCTTTTGGCAACGGCGCCGAACGCATGCTGAGCAACCGTTTTGTAGGCGCACACATTCATAACCTCGATTTTAATCTTCACCACACGGCGCACATGGTACGTGCCGTGCAGGAAGGCATTGCCTTTGCCTTTCGCTATGGCCTGGATATTATGCGGGAGAACAACATGAACCCGACGATCATTCGTGCAGGCAAGGCCAATATGTTTTTAAGTTCGGTGTTCACCGAATCATTTGTAAACGTAACCGGTGTGCCGGTAGAGCTTTACCAAACCGATGGAAGTGTAGGAGCAGCCCTGGGCGCCGGTGTAGGCGTAGGCTATTACAAAACAGAAAGTGAAGCCTTTGCTGCCCGTAAATCGTTGCGCACCATTGAACCAAAAAACGCAGCACACTATAACGAACTTTATCAGGACTGGAAAGGCCTGCTGGAAAAACAACTCCACCGGCAGGAAAACATTCAGCCCGTATTGCAAACCAACTAAAAACAACTCACAACCATGATAGCAGAAAAAACAGAAACCTATTTCAAAAACATTCCACAAATAAAATTTGAAGGAAGAGACACAGACAATCCTTTTGCCTTTCGCTGGTACGACGAAAACAAAGTTGTTGCAGGCAAAACACTGAAGGAGCATTTTAAATTTGCCTGTGCTTACTGGCACTCGTTTAACGCCAATGGTTCCGATCCGTTTGGTGGTGCAACGCATATTTTTCCTTGGGACAACTATCCCGATCCGTTGGAAAAAGCATATGCCAAAGCCGATGCGGCATTTGAATTCATCAGCAAACTGGGCATTCCTTATTACTGTTTCCACGATGTAGATGTGGTGGATTACACCGATGATATTGCCGACAATGAAAGAAGACTGCAGGCAGTTACCGATTACCTCAAGCAAAAGCAATCCGAAACCGGCGTGAAGCTTTTGTGGGGCACGGCCAATCTTTTTTCGCACCTGCGTTACATGAATGGTGCTGCCACCAATCCTGATTTTCACGTGCTGGCGCATGCCGGTGCGCAGGTAAAAGCGGCGCTGGATGCCACCATTGCATTGGGTGGTGAGAACTATGTTTTCTGGGGCGGAAGAGAAGGTTATATGTCGCTGCTGAATACTGATATGAAGCGGGAAAAGGCCCATCTTGCCCGTTTTCTTCATGCCGCGAAAGACTATGCAAGAGCAAACGGTTTCAATGGAACATTCTTTATTGAGCCGAAGCCCGCAGAGCCATCCAAACACCAATACGATTACGACGTAGAAACTGTTGTTGGCTTTTTAAGAGAGCATGGGCTGTTAGGCGACTTCAAAATCAATATTGAAGTAAACCATGCAACATTGGCCGGTCATACGTTCCAGCACGAACTGCAGGCGGCGGCTGATGCCGGCGTTTTGGGTTCGGTTGATGCCAACCGCGGCGACTACCAAAACGGTTGGGATACCGACCAGTTCCCGAACAATTTAAACGAGTTGACAGAAGCCATGCTCATCTTCCTGGAAGCAGGCGGACTGCAAGGTGGCGGTGTAAACTTTGATGCGAAGATCCGTCGCAACTCTACCGACCAGGAAGACCTGTTTCATGCGCATATTGGCGGTATGGATTCGTTTGCAAGAGCGTTAATTACTGCCGATGCCATCCTGGCGAGATCGGATTACAAAAAATTCCGCCAGGAGCGTTACGCCAGCTTCAACAGCGGCAAAGGCGCTGAATTTGAGCAGGGCAAAATTTCGCTGGAAGACCTGCGTGATTTCGCCATTCAAAACGGCGAACCGGCAGTACGCAGCGGCCGCCAGGAGTGGTTGGAGAACATCATCAACCAATATATCTAATCCAAATTCTAATTGGTTTTACAGATTGAAATAACAAACGTGAGTGATGCATCCCTGCGATCATCATTCACGTTTTTCTTTTTATGAAACACTTCGTTGTGTGCTGAAAACAATAGAACATTCCCGGCCTGAATTCTTTCTTCTCACCAATAAAAAACTTCTTATGCATTATATGATGGAACAAACCATGCGTTGGTTTGGACCGAACGATCCGGTTAGTTTATGGGACATTCGACAGGCAGGTTGCACGGGTGTTGTTACGGCACTGCACCATATTCCGGTAGGCGATGTATGGACGATGGAAGAAATTCAAAAACGCAAAGCACAGGTAGAAGCGGCGGGCATGACGTGGAAAGTAATTGAAAGCCTGCCGGTGAGTGAAGACATCAAAAAACAAAAAGGCGCTTACCTGCAGCACATCGAAAACTACAAACAAAGCCTGCGCAATGTAGCAGCCTGCGGACTGGAAATAGTGACGTACAACTTTATGCCGATCCTGGATTGGATGCGGACAGATGTGTCGTACGAAATGCCCGACCGCAGCAAGGCGCTTTATTTTGAAAAAGCGGCTTTTATTGCGTTTGATTTATTCATCCTGAAACGTCCGGGTGCGGAAAAGGATTATACCTCAGAACAAATGGTAAAAGCGGAAAAACGCTTTGCGCAAATGTCTGCTGACCAAAAAGAAACGCTTTACCGTAATGCCTTGTTAGGCTTGCCCGGCAGCGAAGAACGCTTTACCGAAGAACAGATACTGACGGCCTTAAAAGAGTACGCTGATATTGATGCACAAAAATTAAAAGATCATCTTTTTTATTTTCTTAAGCAGGTGGTTCCGGTGGCAGAAGAAGTGGGAGTGAAGCTGGCTATTCACCCCGATGATCCGCCATACCCTATCCTTGGGTTACCGCGTATTGTAAGCACCGAACAGGATGCTGCAGAATTACTGGCCGCAGCACCGTCACCGGCAAACGGTCTTTGCTTTTGCACTGGTTCATACGGCGCAAGAGAAGACAATGATTTAGTGGCAATGGTGAAAAAGTTTGGTGAACATATTCATTTTCTTCACCTGCGCAATACCAAGCGTGATAGCGAAGGAAATTTTTACGAAGCAGATCACTTGGCCGGCGATGCGGATATGTATGCCATCATAAAAGAAGTGGTGGGCATTATGCAGCAGCGCAAGGTTTCCATTGCCATGCGGCCCGATCATGGTCACCAGATGCTGGATGACTTGCAGAAAAAAACATATCCGGGCTATAGCGCTATTGGCCGCTTGCGCGGACTGGCTGAGCTGCGTGGGCTGGAATATGGTGTTGCAAGAAGCCTACAGAATCATTGATCAGCTTTGATAGAAGAAAAGATTATTCACCAGATACAACAACAGTTAGTATTTATAAAAAGACATGCTGCGAAGCATGTCTTTTTCTTTTGTGTTTAAAGGTTGTGCCTGTTTCAAACGAGCTGTAGATAGATCATTTGATTGAAGTCTTCATGAGTTAACTCGTCTGTTACAGTCCTCTATTGTATAAGCTTTTCATCTTCTTTCATACCAACATATTCTCCCTCTTTTGTTATAAATGTTTGCGTTGTTTTTCAACGTTTCTTTCATGCGAAGCAATGAGTTCCGCTGGCATAATATTTACATGAATCAACGCTCAACCTAAAATCCTTTTTATGTTTTATCATGTACAGTCTTTAATCAATCCAATTGTTGCTGATGAGCCGGATCCATCCGCTGCCAATGCCCTGCAGGAAGGTTTGGGTGGACAGTTTGGTGAGATGCGCACCATGATGCAATACCTTTTCCAGAGCTTCAATTTTCGCGGCAACGCCATTCCTTACCGCGATTTAATTCAAAGCGTGGGTATTGAAGAGATCAGTCACGTGGAGCTGATCTCAAAAACTATTTCGCAATTGCTGGATGGTGCGCCGGGTTACAAAGGCGACAAGTTTGAAACGCCTGGCAAGGGCGGCAAACCGGTAATGGACATGGCGAAGGAGCAACAAAACCCGCATCACTTTATTGTTGGTGCGCAGGGCTCAATGCCGGTGGATGCGGCCGGTAATCCGTGGAATGGTTCGTGGGTGCACGACCATGGAAACTTAGTGCTGAACCTGATGGATAACCTTGTGCTGGAAGCTACCGGACGCCTGCAGAAATGCCGTATTTACCAGATGTCATCGAACAAAACATTGCGGGCAACAGTATCGTTTCTTATTGTGCGTGACGAAGCACACCAGGCTGCGTTTGCAAAAGCATTGGAAACGCTTGGTGTTGACTGGAAGAAAACATTGCCGGTGCCAAAGTTTGACTCATCCAAATTCCCTGAAGTGAAAAAATTGCTGGATGCAGGCATTCACCGCGAACAGTATCACTTTAGACTGGATAGCTCAGAGATGGATAAAATCTTCAGCGGCTCGGCGCCAATGAATGACGGTACGGAGTTGGTGACCATGAAAGAGCCAAGAGAAAGTTATCCAATTCCTCTTGCGCCGGAAAGACCGGAGGAATTTGCACCGGGTCTTGATCCGGAACTGCAGGAGCTTGCCGATGCACTGACAGAGTTCAAACAGAATCTCATCAACCCTAAAAAAACATCGATTGTAACGAAGCCGGGTAGCAAGAAGAAGTGATGTTTTGAAAGCAGTTGTTGAAGCTTGTAATTCTTTCTAATTAACCCAAGTTGCTAGTTAAAACAAAGAGCATCGGATAAGTAATAATTTTGAGTTACCACACTTAAAATTATCAGCCGATGCTCCGAGAGGATAAAATTATAGCTCTTTATTGTATTGTGGATGATTTATTAAAGGC
>DATKHJ010000156.1:0-4619 GCA_035510335.1 Flavisolibacter sp.
AAATCCATCTGACAAATACCCAAGAGCAGCCCTCGGCTATTCCAACCGTTCTACCATGGCCTCTACCGAGTTCCTGGAAAACGCGGACTTCTTCAAAATCAGAAGCCTGACCATTGGCTATACATTCTCAGAAAGCTTCACCCGCAAGTTGAAAGGCACAACGTTCCGGCTGTACGCAACAGGTGTTAACCTGCTGACGGTAACCAACTATTCCGGTATGGATCCTGAAGACGGCGACTACGGCAACACGGCTCGTTTTGCACCTTATCCCATCACCCGTTCTTTTGTTATTGGTGCAAACCTGTCATTCTAAACAACCTTAAATAAAATAGACAATGAGAAATATAAAATGCTTTGCACTCTTCCTCTGCATCGCCCTGGTTTCCTGTAAAAAATCATTCCTGGAAGAAGAGCCGAAAACCTTTCTTACACCCGGTTCCTTCTACAAAACAGAGCAGGATCTTCAAATGGGTTTGAACGCTGTTTACCGTACGCCGCAAGACCGCTATGCAAACATGTGGGGTGCTCCCTGCTGGTTTGGCTGGGCTACTGATCTTGGTTATTTAACACCGGCCAACAACCATGCGTTTCATAACCAGCCGGCACATTTGCGCAACGATTTCAACTCGTCGTCCGACATGCCCTGGAACTTCTGGGATTACATGTACCGGCACGTAAAGGATATTAATTCCCTCTTGAAAGCAATTCCAACCGTGCAGGCCAGCGAAACGGTGAAAAAGCAGATTGAAGCACAGGCAAGAGCCTGGCGTGCACACATCTATTTTGATGGTGTACGAATCTTTGGTGCTGTTCCGCTGATACTGGAACCAATCTCCGATGTGAAAGTGCTGAACAGCATGAAAAGAACAGAGCCGGAAAAAGTATATGAGCAGATCATTGCCGACCTGCAATACGGTAAAGACAATCTTCCCAACTTATGGGCAGATGCAAAAGATGCAGGACGTGTAACATCCGGCGCCTGCGCCGCAATGCTGGCCCGTGTGTACATTACCATGGCTGGTTACCCGCTGCGCAAAACGGAGAAATGGCAGGATGCAAAAAATATTCTGAAAGACTTTATTGAAGACAAAGACTTCGGTAGCCACTATGGCTTGTATGATGAATACAGCGATGCGTTTGCCAACCAGAATATTCCCGGAAAAGAAAGCGTTTGGACGGTGAACTTCACCCGCGGCACCTTCGGCCAGGGCAGCCAGGTACACACCGATTTCTCGCCGATTGAACTTTACTACGATTCTCGTTTTGGCCTGACAAGAGGCGGCGGCTGGAGCAACGAACTGCCAACGGATGCCTTCTATAACTCTTACGACAAAATAAACGACAAGCGTTTCAAATTCACTTTCTGGACATCCACTGCAGATTTACCTGACGAATACGCCACCATCAACAACGGACCTGGCGGACCGGTAACGTTTGCTGCGCCACACAACAAAAAATTCAGGGAGAGAACGCCGAACGACAACTCGCAGGGTTCCGGAATTGATCATTACATCATTCGTTATGCTGACGTGTTATTGATGTACGCCGAAGTGCTGAATGAAACCGGCGATGCAAGAGCCTACGATTACATTAATATGGTAAGAAGAAGAGCTGGTCTTGGCAATTTGCCGTCAATGAGTCAAACACTGTTCCGCGAACACATGCTGGTTGAACGTGCCTGGGAACTTTGCTTTGAAGGCGAAAGAAGATTTGAACTGATGCGTGCCGGAGTGTATTACGAACGTGTAAAAGCCTGGAACCCACAAGCCGGTGCCAACATCATTAAAGGCAAGCACGAGCTGTGGCCGGTGCCGCAACGCGAAATCGACATCAACCCGAATTTGTTGCCAAATAACCCGGGCTACTAATAGTCTTTCATGTGCCATAAAACAGCCATTGTTTTATGGTTAGAATAAAAATCCTCAACCCCTTTATTCGTTTGGTATTCCTGGAAGCCTTCGGGAATACCAAACATTTTCACTGCATTCCGGCGTTGTGCTAATTCTGCATTCGCACACACTGTTTTCTTTGGTACTTTCAGGCAGGTGGAAAAACGTGACGCAGTTGTCATTGATGAAATGCCATCCTTTATCTTTCCAAAACTGCATGCTCCTCCGTAAACTAATTTGAATGAACAACAGAACCGCATCATACAACAGCGCCTACATTATCGGTATCTCTTTTGTTTCTGCCCTGGGTGGCTACCTGTTTGGCTTCGACTTTGCCGTTATCTCCGGCGCACTGCCGTTTTTAAAAGAAGAATTTGCCTTGTCGGCGGTAGGCGAAGGTTTTTTAACAGGCTCACTTGCGTTAGGGTGCATTGTCGGTTGCCTGTTTGCCGGCGGCCTTGCTGAAAAACGCGGAAGAAAACCGGCCCTGATGATTGCTGCGCTCATCTTCGCTGTGTCCTCGTTGGGAATGGCCTTTGCCAATTCGCTCAACCTTTTTATCCTGATGCGCTTTTTTGCCGGTATTGGTGTGGGGATGGCTTCTATGTTAAGCCCCATGTACATTGCCGAAGTATCGCCGGCCAGTGTTCGCGGACGAAACGTTGCCATTAACCAGTTAACCATTGTGATTGGCATTCTTATTACCAACCTTGTTAACTATTTTCTTTCCGATAGCGGACCCGATGCCTGGCGCTGGATGTTTGGCCTTGGCTTTGTGCCTTCGGTGTTGTTTTTTCTTGGCGTCATCTGGCTACCGGAAAGTCCGCGCTGGCTTTTGAAAGTGAACCGTACGGCAGATGCTGAAAAAGTGTTGCGCAAGATTGGCAACGACGGTTATGCACGACAGGTGCAATCCGATATTGAAACCTCTTTGCAAGGTGCCCGTCCAACTTCGTGGAAGGCATTGCTGGAACGGTCGGTTCTTCCGGCAGTGGGCATTGGTATTGGGTTGGCGGTCTTCCAGCAGTTATGCGGTATCAACATTGTGTTTAATTATACTTCAACCATTTTTGCCTCAGTTGGCGCCGATTTAAACAGGCAGCTTTTAGAAACTGTTGCTATTGGTTTGGTTAACCTGCTGTTTACTATTGTGGCCATGTGGCAGGTAGATAAACTTGGCCGCCGGCCATTGATGCTGATTGGCTCGTTAGGCCTTTCTGTACTTTACCTGTTTTTGGCCTTTGCACTGCGTGCCCAGGCGGGTGCCGGATGGGTGTCGCTTTTTGTTTTGCTGGCCATTGCCATGTATGCCACTTCGCTGGCACCGGTCACCTGGGTACTTATTTCTGAAATCTTTCCCAATAAGATTCGTGGGCTGGCTTCATCGGTGGCCATCGTTTCGTTGTGGATCGCTTATTTTATTCTTGTCTTTACATTCCCGATACTGGCGGAATCGTTAGGCACTTACGGTCCTTTTTACCTGTACGCAGGTATTTGCCTGGTGGGGTTCTTCTTTGTAAGAGCCAAGGTGAAAGAAACAAAAGGCCGCACGCTGGAAGAACTGGAAGGCGTAATGGTTGGCCATTGATGTTGATAGAAAGACGAGTCTTTACCTGAATTGTTTGGCATGTTAGCAAAGAATGTATTGGGACACATAGAAGAAAAAGAAGTAGCGCTGTTCCGTCTCAGCAACAGCGTTATGGAAGTGAAGATCACGAACTATGGCTGTACCCTTGTTTCCATTTCTATACCAGACAGAAAAGGACAGAAAGCAAATGTTGTTGCTGGCTTTGATAAGCTTTCGCCCTACTTATCGGAACATCCTTATTTCGGATGCATTGTCGGGCGGTTTGCCAACCGCATTGCGCAGGGCCGGTTTACACTCGACGGTGAAATGTACCAATTGCCGCTGAACGATGGCCTCAATCACCTGCATGGCGGGCTACTAGGATTTAACCGAAAGCTTTGGCAGGTAGAAGAAACGATTGATGAACCGCAGCAATGCGGCGTGAAGTTTTCGTACGAAAGTAAAAGCGGCGAAGAAGGCTACCCGGGCAACCTGCAGGTGTCCGTTTTGTACCTTCTGACGCAGGACAACCGGTTGATAATGCAATACGAAGCAACAACCGACCAGGCAACTGTTATCAGCTTAACCAATCATAGCTATTTCAACCTGTCGGGGTTTGAAGAAGAGACCATTCACGATCACTATTTACAGGTCAATGCCGATGAATACACCGTAAAGAACGGGAACAACACACCGTCCGGAGAACTGGCATCGGTAAAGAACACGCCACTTGATTTTATATCGCCAAAAAAAATAGGGCAGCACATTCATCTCCTCGAAAAAGACATGGGCTACGACCACAATTTTGTTTTGAAGAATGATGGACAAACGCCGTCCCTGGCGGCGACATTATCCGACGCTTCATCGGGACGAAAACTGAAAGTGTACACCAACATGCCGGGCATGCAAGTGTACACGGCCAACTGGTGGGATGGAACGCTGAATGGTTACCAGGGAAAGGCATACCAAAAGCACGGCGCCGTTGCCCTGGAAACACAGGCTTTTCCCGATGCGCCAAACCAACCGCAATTTCCTTCGGCGGTTTTGCGGCCGGGAGAACGTTATTCCAAACAAACGATTTTTCAATTCTCAGTGAATTCGCAAACAAGCGACAATTTGTAATCAATCAACGTTAAAAAACGAATGCATGCAATCACGTAGAA
>DATKHJ010000157.1:0-9985 GCA_035510335.1 Flavisolibacter sp.
GACTTATGGACAATTTTGTGATGGACTTTGACCGCAACGAAAGCAAATGGCGATGGACAACCACTGACAGTGGCAAAACGAAAATCTATTTCCCGATTGGCCACGACCACGACCAAGCCTTTTTTAAAAGCGAAGGCGTTATTACCAGCCTGCTGCATCATCCCTGGGTGATGCCCGAAACACAAGGCTTCAGCCCGCAGGCGCACAACATAAAGACGTTCAATAAAACCTCCCGCAATTTTGACCGCTACTTTCTCACGGAACTATCCGCCGCTGATTGGGAAAAAGAAGTGGATACCTTTCTTGTGCGAATGACTGATAATATAATTGCTGCGGCCATGCAACAGCAGCCGTCCGAGATAAAGCCGTACAGCAGCCAGGAAATCGCAGCGACGCTGGTAAAACGCAAAGCCTATTTTAAGAAAGAGATGATGGCGTATTACCGCTTTCTTTCTGAAGAAGTAACTGTTGTAGGCACCAATCAAAGAGAGTTGTTTACCCTTGCTGAAAAGGATAGCGGCGCTGTTTCAGTGACCATCAACAAGCTGGAAAACGGGGGCAGTGTTGGGGCCAAACTGTACGAACGCAAGTTTGACCCTGCCGTAACCCATGAACTGCGCATTTATGCACTGGAAGGCGATGACAGCCTGGTGGTGAAAGGCAATACGTCCCGCATCAAAATCCGTTTGATAGGCGGCCCCGGCAGCGATTATTTTTTAAATGAAGGAACCGGCAAAGGAGTGAAAGTTTATGACGCCACCTTTGAAAAAAATACCATCGCCGGCAATCCGGGTTTTATCAATCGCAACGTGGCTGACCCAGAAGTGAACCGCTACACGTATGCCGGTTTTAATTACAACTACATTTATCCAAGACCCGAAGCAGGCTACAACAAAGATGATGGTTTTACAGCCGGCGCAAAGGTGGAATATTTCAGGCAGGGTTTCAGAAAAGAGCCCTACGGGATGCGGCAATTTTTATACGCTCAAAAAGCATTTGGCACCGGCGGCTGGTATTTCCGTTATGAAGCCGATTACCTGAAAGCCGTCAAGAACATGGATGTGCTGACCGTAGCCGAGCTTAAAGGCCCCGGCTATGTCACCAACTTTTTCGGCATCGGCAACAACACTGTTTTCGATAAGTCAAAAGGGATTGCATACTACCGCACACAATACACTGTCGCTAATGCCTCGGTGCTTTTTGGAAAGCGGCTTCAGTCGTGGATGCGTGTGGGCATAGGCCCTGCTTTGCAATACATTTCTACCAGCAAGGAGCAGAACACGGGAAAGTTTTTAGCGGTATGGAGTGGCAGTAATCCGGCCACCCTGTTTCAGAACAAATGGTATGCGGGTGTTGGTGGCCGGGTTGACATCAACTCCAGAAACAACCTTGCTGTACCCACACGGGGCGCCTTGCTAAACCTATATGCCCGGCAGTTGTTTGGCTTAAATGGGGCCAGCAAATCCTTCTTTGATGGCGGCATTGATTTGCGCATTTTTATGAGCACCGCTAATCTGCCCCGCTTTGTGCTGGCCACCCGTTTTGGCGCTGCCCGCAACTTTGGAAAATTTGAGTACCAGCAGGCGCATTACCTAAGCGGAATTGAAAACTTGCGTGGTTACCGCAAGGACCGTTTTGGGGGCCGCAGCCGTGCTTTCAACAATACGGAACTCCGCATCCGCCTGCTTGATTTTCCTACCTATATTTTTTCGGGGGCAGCGGGTGTCTTGGTCTTTCATGATGTCGGTCGTGTATGGGCTGATGATGAACGGTCGGGCAGATGGCATACCGGTTACGGCGGTGGCATTTGGGTATCGCCGTTGCGTCGGTTTGTTATAGTGGGTTCCCTGGCATTTTCCAAAGAAGAAAAGGCGTTGCCGGTTGTTAGGTTTGGGTTTCAGTTTTGAGCTATGAAATTATCGTTAAAAAAAACCGAGATTGACTTGAATTACAAAATAGAATGGGTCCAATCTCAAAACTTATCTTGCAGAAATCTTTTGGGCCTCAGCTTTATGCCATGAAAAATAAATCTTGTACTAATTTGGAATCTCGGCCCTCTTCTACCCCATGAGTATGCTGCTTTTTTCCTTCCCTGTTTAGACACCTGGATTTGTCAAAACCAAAAACCACTGATATGAACAGGACTATGACCATTACGGTATTTAGCCTCATGGCTTTTTCATTCTCCTTGAAGGCGCAAAACGATGAGAACGAATGCGCACTGATGCTTAAAGACGGCCTGTATGCGTTTACAAAAATGACGAACACAGGTTCGCTTGACCAAGATTTTTGGACGTACCTTTTGAGTGAAACGTTTCGAGAAGAGCTCAAAAGCGGCAAATGGGGGGCTTCGATTGGCATTCCTTTAGTTGATGTTTTACTGTCGTTGGGGGCGAGCCATTCAGAGTCACAATATCAACAATTTCGGAGCAAACTTGTCCAGCAGAGCTCGTTCCGGCTAAGTCAGCAAAACTCACAAGTGCTTTTGTCTTCTATACCTAACGTAAATCTCGCAGCAGAATATACCAATTGTATTGAGAAGAACAGAAAGTTTGGATTTAAGGTCACCTCAACCTACGGTGAAGATTATGCTAACTTCATCATAACCTATGTTCCTCAAGTTTCCACCGACCCAATGCCCAAGGTTCAGTTTTTTGACATCGAGAATGGCGAAAGCATTAAGAACGCATTTACCAAAGACCAAGTTGTGCAAAACATGAACTCGGTTTCTACGAAGAGGAACCCGGATAAAGATTTAATCCTAACGCTACAAACCGACCGTGGTGCAGTTACATATAAAGTAGCCGCCGAAAGCCCCCTTTCCACTTCTAAGGAGTTGCCGATCGGAACTATAGTTTGTTCTTTTTTGACGTTTGAACAATTTAATTTGGCGTCAAAGAATAACGAAAAAAGTCCAGGAAGCATCTTCACTACACAGAAAAGTAGGTGGGCACCGTGTGACGGCCGACCAGCTCCCGGTTCAAACTTTCAAAGAGTGACATCACAAAACAATGTCCCTGATTTGAGAGGAATGTTTATGAGAGGTTTGAATATGCTTGACCCCAATCAGCCAGTGTTGCCCGTGGTTAACGGAGACCCAGAGAATAGAGTAGCCGGGCATCAACAAGGCGACGCCATTAAAGAACACTCTCACAACCTTGAGGGCAGCAGCTTTACATACGTTAACCAACACCCATCAGATCGGGCACAAGGAGGAGGCGGGAATACGTCCCGTCCACTTTCGTTTCCGAATAATAATCACACAATCAAAGTAAAAAAAGACGGGGAAGGACTAAACCCCAATGAAACCAGACCAAAAAATGTTGCAGTGTATTATTACATCAAAATCAACTAAACTATCTACAACAAATCCTTCTATGACGGAGGCCTTGATTTGCGCTTATTTATGGGCCTTGGGACCAGACCCTTTTTGTGCTAACCACCCGTTTAGGGATGACATGCAACTTTGGAAAATTGAATACCAGCAGGCCCATTACCTAAGCGGAATTGAAAACTTGCGGGGTTACCGCAAGGACCGTTTTGGGGGCCGCAGCCGGGCTTTCAACAATACGGAACTCCGCATCCGCCTGTTTGATTTTCCCACGTTTTTCAATGACTTCTCGTTTTCCTGTGCAGGCGAGGCATCATTCAGTGCCTCCTTGCTGTGCTAATAGTTTTTATGTTTACCTTCGGCCAGCTTGTTAAAACAGCGCATTATATCAGCCTTTTTTCTATCAGTATTTGCTATACTTTTTCTGCATAGCATTACACCTCACCGCCATGCCGAAGATGTGGCCGAAAGGCATCATTACACGACTTCGGACCATGACCATAATGAGGACCATGAAGACGATAATTTTTTAAACAATGTCTTTGCAGGCTTACAACATCAGGGCAACGGCCAACAACTTACCGAAACAGCACCTTCCTGTGAATTTTTAAAATACAGTGTTAGCAAAGAGTTTTATGCGGCAGCAAGATTTGTAATGCGGCAATATTTTAAGCCGCCCTTGCTTTTTTACGTACCTCCATCACTTTCCTATTCCCTTCCTTCCTGTTACCGAAGCTCCTGCAGCTTCAGGGGACCGCCTGTGGCGTAGTGTGTTCTTACTTGCCCACTTCGTTGGGTTTATTACATCCTTTTTTCATTAAGCACTACACCTATCATGTTAGATAAAATCATTCATTTCTCTATAAAGAATAAACTGGTCATTGGAATTTTTGTTGTTGCCCTGCTTGCGTGGGGCAGCTATTCCGTAACCCGCTTGCCCGTAGATGCCGTTCCCGACATTACAGATAATCAGGTAATGGTGATTACAGTAACACCCACACTGGCAGCACAGGAAGTGGAAAGGTTAATCACATTTCCTGTAGAGCAAACAATGGCCAGCATTCCCGGTATAAACGAAATTCGTTCCTTCTCCCGATTTGGGTTGTCCATCGTCACAATTGTTTTTAAAGAAAGCGTTGACGTGTATTGGGCACGGCAACAAATTGGCGAACGGCTGGCCAGTGCCGCCGAAAAAATCCCCAAAGGCATCGGCGTACCTGAAATGGCCCCGGTAACCACGGGTCTTGGTGAAATCTATCAATACGTCATTCATCCAAAACCAGGTTATGAAAAAAAATACAATGCAATGGAGTTGCGTACCATTCAGGATTGGATTATCAAACGGCAACTTTTGGGAACGCCTGGCGTGGCCGAAGTAAGCGGTTTTGGAGGGTATGTAAAACAATACGAGATAGCCGTTAACCCGCAGCAGCTTCGCAGCATGAATGTAAGCGTAGATGAAATTTTTACAGCCCTGGAAAAAAATAACCAAAACACCGGAGGCGCTTATATCAACAAGTCTCCCAATGCTTATTTTATACGGAGCGAGGGTCTTGTAGAAACGGTTGAGGATATACAAAACATTGTGGTGAAAATGGCAGGCGCTGTTCCCGTGCTGATAAGAGATGTGGCAACGGTTCAATTTGGTAATTCAATCCGCTATGGGGCCGCTACCCGCAATGGCCAGGGCGAAGTCGTGACAGGCATTGTTATGATGCTCAAAGGTTCCAATTCATCAGAGGTAATCAACAACGTAAAGGCAAAAATCGAACAGATAAAAAAAACATTGCCGGAAGGTGTGGATATAGAGCCTTTTTTGGACAGAAAAAAGCTGGTTGACAATGCCATCAATACAGTTTCCACCAACTTAATTGAAGGAGCGCTTATCGTCATCTTTATCCTTATTTTGTTTCTGGGCAACCTTCGTGCAGGTCTTGTAGTGGCGTCGGTTATTCCACTGTCCATGCTCTTTGCTATTTCCATGATGAACCTGTTCGGTGTATCGGGCAATCTGATGAGCTTGGGCGCTATTGATTTTGGTTTGATAGTGGATGGAGCCGTGATTATAGTGGAAAGCATTTTGCACCGGCTAACGCACCGGCAGGGAAAGTTATCAGCAGACCGCCTCACACAAGGACAAATGGATGAAGAGGTCTATCAGTCGGCATCTAAAATAAGAAGCTCTGCCGCTTTTGGAGAAATCATCATCCTCATTGTTTATCTCCCCATTTTAGCGTTGGTAGGTATTGAAGGAAAGATGTTCCGGCCAATGGCCCAGACAGTGGGCTTTGCCATATTGGGGGCCTTTATCTTATCACTCACTTACGTGCCCATGATGTCGGCTTTGGCGTTAAGCAAAAAGACGACGCACAAGCGAAATTTTTCTGACCGCATGATGGAATTTTTTCAGCGGCTTTATCGTCCGTTGATAACGGCGGCTATACGGCGTAAGCTGATGGTGATAAGCGTTGCCGTCGGTCTGTTTGCGCTTTCTATTTTTGTATTTACCCGCCTTGGCGGTGAATTCATTCCGCAATTGGATGAAGGTGACTTTGCCGTTGAAACAAGGGTGATGGTTGGCAGTTCTATAGACCGCACCATTGAATCCTCCACAAAAGCGCAAAAAATCATTCTTTCGTTTCCTGAAGTGAAACAAGTGGTGAACAAGATTGGTTCCGGCGAAATTCCGACCGATCCTATGCCAATTGAGGCCGGTGATATGATGGTGATATTAAAGGACAAAAAAGAATGGACAATGGCAACCACAAGAGAAGAGCTGGCGGCAAAAATGGCGGAGAAGTTGTCGGTAATTCCGGGAGTAACATTCGGGTTCCAGCAGCCCATTCAAATGCGTTTCAACGAACTTATTACCGGCGCCAAACAGGACGTAGTCATAAAAATTTACGGAGAAGATCTGGATGTGCTATCGGACCAGGCAGCAAAAACCGGTAGGCTGATTAAAAATATTGAAGGCGTGGACGACTTGTACGTAGAACAGATAACCGGCCTGCCGCAAATTCAGATAAAATACAACCGCCAAAAGATTGCACAATATGGCTTGAACATCGCCGACATCAATCGGGTAATTAGAGCGGCCTTTGCAGGCGGCGAAGCTGGGTTAGTATATGAAGGAGAACGGCGCTTTGATTTGGTAGTACGCCTTGCACAAAACAACCGGCAAGACTTGGAAGATGTGAAAAGTTTATTTATCACAACACCAACCGGAAACCAGATACCGCTGAATGAGGTAGCGACGGTGCAGTACCAGAACGGACCCAATCAAATTCAGCGGGACGATGCCAAACGCAGGATTATTGTAGGCTTCAATGTGCGTAACCGGGACGTTGAGAGTATTGTAGAAGAGATACAGGCCAGGTTGAATAGCAGATTAAAACTGCCTCCGGGCTACTATGTAACCTATGGCGGCCAGTTTGAAAACTTAAAAGCGGCGAATGACCGGCTTTCCATTGCCGTTCCGGTAGCCTTGCTGCTCATTTTTTTGCTGCTATATTTTACGTTCAATTCTGTCAAAAAAAGCCTGTTGATTTTTACAGCCATTCCCCTTTCTGCCATCGGTGGCATATTCGCTCTATGGCTGCGGGATATGCCCTTCAGCATATCGGCAGGTGTGGGCTTTATCGCCTTATTTGGCGTGGCGGTATTGAATGGTATTGTGCTGATAGCGGAGTTCAATAGGTTAAAGGCAGAAGGTTTAAGTGATTTGAAAGAGCGGGTGTTGAAGGGAACAAGTGTAAGGCTTCGTCCGGTGCTGATGACAGCCGCTGTGGCTTCGCTGGGCTTTTTGCCGATGGCATTGTCCAACACTTCCGGAGCCGAAGTGCAACGGCCTTTGGCAACCGTTGTTATTGGCGGGCTGATAACGGCCACGCTGTTAACCTTGGTGGTGCTGCCAGTTTTGTACATGTGGTTAGAGCAGAGAACAAAGAAAGTAGATACAACGGTGTGAAAAGGAAAGGCAAAGGTTAATCAAATAAAAAGCAAAAGGAAATGGCCAACCCATTCAGTGCATTAAGGGAGAAGATATTTCTAAAGCTGTATCTCTCTCAAACCATCAGCTTAATGGGCGATGCCTTTACATGGGTTGGCATCGCCCTGCTGGCCTACCAGTTTGGAGGAAACAATTCAGCAGCCATTTTATCGGTGGCCTTAACCCTGAGGGTGACAGCCTTTATCATCTTCGGGCCGTATGCCGGCGTACTGGCCGACCGTATTGACCGCAAAAAGATTTTATACATCACCCATTTTGTACGCATGGGTATTGTGGGCTGTTTGCCATTTATCACCGCTGCCTGGCAAATTTATGTGCTCATCTTCCTGTTGAATATCTTCAATGCCTTTTTCACACCGGCCTACAAAGCAGCCATTCCACAATCCATTACCAACAAAGAAGTTTACAGTTCCGGCATTGCTTTGTCAAACGCTACGTTTCAGTTGTTGGGTGTTTTAGGTCCTGGTTTGGCAGGTGCTGTTGCTGCATGGCTGGGTGCAAGGGAAATATTTTTTGCAGATGCAGGCACCTTTATAATTGCCGCCATCATTATCCTTACACTGCCTTCGCTGGTAGTACCTAACAAAGAGAAAGCACTGGCAGCACAACCAAAATTTTGGACAGAAATTTTTAAAGGAACACGATTGCTTTTTGCAGAAAAAGCAATTCGCTTTGCGTTGTTGATGGAGCTTGTTTCGGCCATTGCCGGTGCGCAGATATTGGTAAACACAATCGGCTACGTTAAAGGGCAATTATTGCTCACCGACAAGCACTATGGCTATGTGATGTCGGCCTTTGGTATTGGTGCGGCCATATCTGCTTTTGCATCCGGTAGCCTCGACAAGTCAGCAAACAGGATTGCCTCCCTTTTAATCGGAGGTGGATTAGTCTGCGTTTCCATTGCTTTTGCTAACTATGCCGCCTTTATTCCTTTGCTTATTTTATGGCTGGTGGCAGGCCTCGGACAAACGCTGGCGGAAATGCCTTCACAAATTTTGATAGCGGAAAAAATCCGGAAAGATGAGCATGGAAAAGTGTACGGGGCTCATTTTGCCTGGAGCCATTTATGGTGGGCCATCGGCTATCCTATTGCCGGCTTTACAGGAGTAACGTTTCCAAAGAATGATTTTCTAATCGGCGCCGGCCTGTCCTTGTTGTTATTCGTTTTAGTTATCGTGTTTTTTTATCCAAAGCAGAACAAACTGTTAGATGTCAAAAGTTCAGCGTTACAGGAACATTAGAAATTTCTTTGCAATAGCCTTCATAGCTTTATGCCATGAAAAAAATGAATACACTCACCTGCTGGAAGTGCGTAGTTATGTTATCTGCTCTGTTTGCCCTTGCCAATATTTAACCAGCATTGAAATAACAATAATAGAAGCCGGCTCGTAGACGGCTTTTTTCATTTAAAATTCTGCGCTAACTTTACCCTCATGAAAAAGGGCTTGACATTGGTTTTGCTGGTGGTGATGCTGATTGTCAGCTTTCTGCCCTGCGCTGATGTCCAAGCTTCCAGTACAACTGAAAAAACAAAAATTACCGAAAGTACAACAGACAGGCACGATGATCATTCACAACAGGATCAATGCCCACCATTCTGCCAATGTGAATGCTGCTCTCTTGTTTCTTTTTATCTCCCGGTACAAACGGACTTTACTCCGGTTATCCAGTATCATCAACCATACCTATCTCAACCGGCAAATGCGGTAGTTCAAAAACCGCACGACATTTGGCAGCCTCCTCAGCTATAAGCCTTCTTCATTCCTTACACGTTCTGCACGGCGATTGTTGCTACTGCTCTCAAGCACACGGCATACGGCAGCTATGAACGTCAGTCTCTCCGTCGTATGATGGCTTAAGGCCACAAACGAAATGACAGTACACAACTCTTAAACAAAAAGCATGAAAACAATTATTTTATCAGCGGCGCTGCTTCTTGCTGCCGCCGCTCTAAATGCGCAGGATGTCATCACGCTGAAAACAGGAACCACCATTAATGGCAAGGTGGCCGAAGTGGGCATCAACGAAATCAAATATTACAAAGCCGAAAACCTGCAAGGGCCGGTCTATGTGACCGGCAAGGCCGATGTGGCCCAGATAGCCTATGCCAATGGCGCAAAAGACGTGTTTGCATTAGCCGGTATCCAGGCTACAACAACACAGCAAAATCCAAACGTGGTCGTAGTGCCGCAGCAGGCGCCGCAAAGGGTGATTGTGGAAAGGCCTTACAGAAGAAGGTCGTCATCGTACGTGTATCCCATTATTACCCCGCATATTGACTTAGGGCATCATGTTGACCTGGGCCATTTCGGCGGAGGCCACCATGGAGGCGGGCACCACTGAAATCTGTTTGCTTGCGGGCAAAACCCGTCCGATACAAATGGCTTTGCTTGTTTTAAAAAACTTTTAACCGTAAAACGAAAATAAGAAAACATGAAATGTCCCAATTGCGAAGAAACATTAGTCATGACCGAACGCCAGGGTGTTGAAATCGATTACTGCCCAAAATGCCGTGGCGTGTGGCTCGACAAGGGCGAGCTCGATAAAATAATTGAACGAACCGCTGATTATAACGGGCCCGATACGCCATCATTACAACAACCACCGCCGCCGCAAGGTTACCAGGGAGGGCAGGGTTATTATGG
>DATKHJ010000158.1:0-2120 GCA_035510335.1 Flavisolibacter sp.
AAGTAGGCTATTTTGTGTTTATGTCAAAAACAACTGTGGGCACCTGCGGTAAAATAACCATCTGGATTGACGATAAAATTGCCGGCTATCTTACAGAAGATTACACCGGCTCGTTCAGCAATTGCACCACGCCGCCAATTGACGGCAAGCTGTTGAAAATTATTGCACCGGTTGGCACCCATACAGTAAGAGTAAGCGTGGACAATGATTGCCGCAAGTTTAATACCGACACCTATAGCCTTAAGCAAGGCGTTTGCCGCTATTACTCATTAAACTAAAAGCAAAATACTGTCAATCAACAAAGGGAATGAAATCATCATTCCCTTTGTTTTTTTCTGCAAGACAAATGGAAACAGTGGTACTGCTTTTGCCGGTTACTGTCATCATTCTTACAGACAAACTATCTTTAACAAATGTCGAAATCATCTTCCTGGCAACGCCGCCTGCATGATGTTGTGTACGAAAGCAACACCAGGGCCGGAAAGACCTTTGACATTGTGCTGCTTATTTTAATTATTGCCAGTATTGCTGTGGTAATGCTGGATAGCATGCCCGGCTTTCGTATAAAATACGGCCGCTTGTTTTACATCCTGGAATGGACGTTCACCATTCTATTCACCATCGAATACATTCTTCGTCTCATCTGCATTAAAAAGCCCTGGCGTTATGTTACTTCATCGCTGGGCATTATCGACCTGCTGGCCATCATTCCTTCTTACCTGAGTTTTTTCTTTGCCGGCGCACAATCATTGCTGGTACTGCGTGCCCTGCGGTTGTTGAGGGTCTTTCGCATTTTCAAACTCACACATTTTTTATCGGAGATGGCTTTCTTGGGATCGGCCGTGCGGGGCAGCCTGAAAAAGATTTCCATCTTCATGCTCATTGTGCTTAGCGTCGTCATTATCCTGGGTTCGGTCATGTATTTAATTGAAGGAGGAGAAAATGGGTTTAACAGCATTCCGGAAAGTATTTACTGGGCTATTGTTACCATTACCACGGTTGGCTACGGCGATATTGCACCTGCTACGCCGTTTGGTAAATTCATTGCATCGGTTATTATGTTTATTGGCTACGGCATTATTGCCGTACCCACGGGCATTGTTACAACCGAAATGGTAATGAAGGCAAAAGAGAAAGGACACAACGCCGATGCTTGTCCCTCCTGCGGACGTGAAGGCCACGATGGCGATGCGGTGTATTGCAAATGGTGTGGTGAAAAATTAAACTGATGCAAGCCTGCTCACTCCACTGTTAATCCGTACAACAGTCCATCGTTTTTTGAAATAAGCCAAAGGCGATTGTTATCCAATACAGCCTGGTGCGGCATCCATTGCGTAAGATCGATTGTGCTGAGCAGCTTTGGTTTTTTGTATTGCAGAACAAGAAGTTGATTGCTGTACGCTATCCACACCTTTTCATCATCGGCTTTCAGAATTTTTGCAAACGCATCGTTGTCTTCTTCGATGGCATCGGATAAATTGGTTAGCGTAATTGATGCTTGTTTGCGAAGCTTGTTGCCGATGATAGTCAGCCGCCCATCGGCAAGAATAAAACTGTTCTTTGTTGTCGTAAAAATTTCAGGACCATTGAAGCCGTCAGCAGCCATGTCTTCAGCCAGGCGACCGGTGATCTTTTTTTGATCATGTGTTATTGCAAGAAACTCTTCCGCACACGAAAGCTCTGATGGATAGTTGCTTTCTTCTGTTTCGCAGGCAGCGTTTTTTAGCCTGCCTTCGTAACTTATTTCCAGCCAGTGATTGCCCTCAGCATTGGCAAGAATCTTATCGGCAAAATAATAAGGCTGGCGGGAGCAGCCATGGGCAAGAAAGCGTTTCCATACAATGGAGTCGGCAACCATGTCATAAGCAAGAATGCACCCGCCATCGTAAATACCGGTGGTGTACAGTCTGTTGTTTTTTATTACCGGCTGTGTTTCAATGGAGAAAGGAAGTGTTTTTAGTCTTGTTCCCTTCAGGTCTAACTGCACAGAGGTTCCCTCTTTTGTATTGGCCCAGATGAATGAACCCGCAACAAACGGCGGCACATTTGATTGCCATCCGAGGTTGTACACCCACAACTGTTGCCCGGTTGTTTTATCGTATGCGTACAGGTTGTAATCC
>DATKHJ010000159.1:0-4081 GCA_035510335.1 Flavisolibacter sp.
GCTAACATCTTCTTTTTTTAAATGAATAGCCGGCAGTACAATGTGACTCGGTTGCTCTTCCCGCAGTTGCACAATGTATTCGCCCAAATCCGTATCCACTACCGACATTCCCCTATCACGCAGGTAATAATTAAGCTGGCATTCTTCGGTGAGCATCGACTTGCTCTTTACCACGTTTTTTACACTGTGTTTTTGAAGGATGTCGTGAATAATGCGGTTATGCTCGCCACCGTCTTCCGCCCAATGCACCTGCACGCCATTGACTTTTGCCTGTGCTTCAAATTGCAACAGGTATTCATCGAGTTTCGAAAGGGTGTGTTCTTTGATTTGCGATGCTGTTTCCCGCAAGGCTTCCCATTCATCAATTGCATGTGCGGCTTTGTCGCGTTTGGCCCGCACAAACCAAAGTGTTTCATCGTGCCAGCGGGCCCGCTGTTTGTCTGCAAGGAATGCCGTTGCCGCTTCACTATGTTTTTTTTCACTATTCATGGGCATTCAAAATTTCGGCGAGATGAATGGTTTTGATGGTGCTTTTTTTTCTTCGTAAAATACCTTCCAGGTGCATGAGGCAACTTGTATCGCCACCGGTGATGTAGTCAACGCCGGCCGCTTCGTGTTCTTCTACCCGATCGGCGCCCATGGCTACCGACACGGCTTCTTCTGTTACGCAAAAGGTTCCGCCAAAGCCGCAACATTCATCTACCCGCTGCGGTTTTTGCAACTGCAACCCTTTTACGTTGCGTAAAAGCTGCTCTGCTTTTGAAAAAGGCGCTTCCACCCGCTCCGACATGGAAGCCAGCCGCAACATGCGCTGCCCGTGACAGCTTTGGTGAAGACCAACACGGTAAGGAAAAGAAGCAGGGAGGCTTTCTATTTTCAACACATCGGTTAAGAACTCCGTCAGCTCGTAAATGTTTTCGCGGATGTGTACTGCAACTGCGTGATTGCTTTCGTGGTGCAGGTGTTCTTTAATGTGCAGAACACAGCTGCCCGATGGCGCCACAATCGCATCAAAGCCCGAAAAATTGCTGATAAAATTTTTATTGCAGCCACCCGTCAGCGAAGCAAAACCAGAGTTAGCCATTGGCTGTCCGCAACAGGTTTGTTGTAAAGGATAATGAACGTTGCAATCAAGCTTTTCCAGCAATTGCAGCGTGGCAATGGCCACCTTTGGGTAGAACTGATCAATGTAACAAGGCACAAACAAGCCAATCTTCATCAGGCAAGGTTTTGACAATGATAACAGGGAGTCGAAAATTTTCCGTTCTGCGGCATCCTGCCCGGCGGTTTAATTGTTGCGCTGGAAGGGTCGGTTGCCGCCACCGCCACCGTTGCCACGCATGCGGTTACCGCCGGAAAATTTGGCCATGCGAATGTTAACAGAAAGAAGAAAATACCTCGCCAAACGGTTCACACGGCTGTCGGTGATGGTTTGCTCGTTAACGGTTCTGCTGATGCCGGAGTTCTGGTCGAACAAATCAAATCCCTGCAGGCGAACGGTGGTCATTTTTCCCTTCATAAAACGGTACTCGGCATACACGTTTAAAATGGTGGGATTGGCGTTTACGCTGCTGCTGAAACCGTAGTTCACCAGCTTCGAAAAATCGTAACCAATGGTCAGATCACCAAAATAGTTTTTGCCATTCACACCTACGTTGAGCGTTTGGCTTTTAAAAGTAGTAGTGCCTTCGGGGAAACGGGTGGTGGTATGATAAGCTGTGTAATCGCCGCGCAACGAAAGATCAATCACATTTTCCAGGTCAAGGCGCAGGTTTACCCCGGGACGCAGGTTCCAGTTGCTGCCATTGCTGCGCTGTTTGTTGCGGAAAGAAATGTTGTTGTCGTAATCGCCGGCCAGGCGTACCGTAGCCGAAAACTTGCGGTTGCTGAATGGCTTTGTGTAAGATGCGTTGCCATTGTAACCATAGAAGCCATCGGTGTTCAGGTAAGAGGTGATGCGCCGTGTGCCGCCTGCCAGCGTATCCCTGTTGCTAACAATGCGGTCGTAGGTTTTGTCGTACGATACATTGATAAACAAACTGGAACCGGCCTTGGGATCAAACCGGTTGTACTGCAGCGAAAACCGGTTGGTGAATTCGTTTTTTAGCTGCGGGTTGCCCACCACAATGTTGTTCAGGTTTGTACTGTCGGCAATGGGCTGCAGTTGCATAAAACCCGGTTCTCTTGCAGAACCGTTGGCCGTTGCCGTCAATGAATTGTTGCGGGCAAAATTGTAAACAAAGCGGGCCGAAGGCACCCAGTTGATATTGTTGTACGAAGTGGTTGCATTGGTGCTCACCGAACGGCCGCGGAGCGACGAAGGCTGCGCCTGCACGCCAATGTTGTAATTGTATTTTTCACGGTTGCTTTTAATGCTGATGCCCGCCCGGTTGGTGATAAACTGGTAGTTGAACTCGTTGCTCTGGTTTTTGTTGAAGGAACCGGTTTTGCTCACCGAGTCCGCAAGATCAAACACATTGCGGATGCTTTCCGTGTTTGACCTGTTCCATTCATAACTCAGTTCAAGAAACGTGTTGGCGGCGGCGTTCAGCGGCTCGGCATACGATGCCCTTGCCGAAGTGCGGGTATTGCGGCTTGTGGTGCCAATGTTCTGTATCTGCACCGTATCTCTTGTGCGCAAAAAGCCAAGCGATGAATCAACATCGTAATAGTTGTTGTTGCTGAAACGGTCGGCTTCGCTGTTGGAATAATCCAGCGAAAAATTGACACTGAGGTTGCGTCCTCTCTTTCTGAACTTGTGGTTGTACAAAAAATTACCGCCGGCGTTTGGCGAGCTGCTGTTGCTGTTGCCATTGGAGTTGTTCAGCGTGTAAGCCCTGCGGGTTTTAATTGCCGACCAGCCCCTGCTCGTGTTCTCCGAACTGTTGTGCGACACGTACGGCGTAATCTTGAAAAAGTTGAGCGAATCCATGGCGTATTCCATGTTCCAGGTAAGGCGATGGTTCATGTTGGAACTGCGGCTGGTGCTTTGCCGTTGCGTGGAGCGGGTTGAATCGAGGTCCCGGGAAAAAGAGGTGTTTGAAATTTCGGTGTTGCGGGCGGAAAAACTATAGCTGCCGTACACCGATAACTTCTCGCCCCATTTGTCGCGGAAGTTAAGGCCCACCGATTGCGACAGCGTAATGCCGGCGCCGCCACCGCCGCCCCTGCCATCGCTGCCAAAGTTGGCGCCACGGGCACCACCGCCACGGCCGCCGCCGTTAAAATTGAAAAGATTGGCGTTGGTATTGTTCACCGCACCCAAAATGGAAATCTGCCGCTCCGCATCAAAATTGTTGACGAAGATGTTTCCGGCAAACCGGTTCTCATTACCAATCGCAGCGGTGGCATTGCCAAAATTTCCTTTGTTGCGGTTGGGCTGCGTATTAATGTTGATGATCTTCTCCGGCTCGCCGGATTTAATTCCGGTAAGATTGGCCTGGTCGCCGTAATCGTCAATGATCTGGATGTTCTGGATAATTTCAGCCGGAAGGTTTTGCGTAGCGGTCTGCAGGTCGCCGCCAAAAAAATCTTTCCCGTTCACTCTCACCCTCGATACTTTTTTTCCTTGCGCTTCCACGTTGCCATCTTTGTCTACGGTAACACCCGGCAGCTTTTTAATCACATCTTCCACCGGTGCGCCTTCCCGCACCTTATAGGCCGAAGCATCGTATTGAATGGTGTCTTCTTTAATAATCACGGGGCGAATGGACGTAATGACAATGCTGTCCATTTGCATGCTGGCCGGAACAAGAATAATCGGATCGACCTGGTAAACGGATGCGGTATTTGTTCTGGTGAAGCTTTGCGAGAAAGGATGAAGGCCGGTGTAAGTGGCCGTGATGGTAAACGGTGCCGGCTTTATTTTAGAAAACTGGAAGAGCCCACTTTTGTCTGTCATGGCAAGCGCACTGTCCCTTTCCTGCACAAGCCGGATGGTGACTCCCTGCAGCGGTTGGCCCGACGTATCGGCCACCATGCCTTTTACTTGGAAAACATCCTGGGCAAAAGAAGAAACGGTTAGCAGCATGGCAAGCAAGCACAGAAGCCCAAACTTTCTCATGGCGTAAAAGTATTTCTT
>DATKHJ010000160.1:0-3511 GCA_035510335.1 Flavisolibacter sp.
GACCAATGATTCTTGCCGCATCGGCCGCTTCCTGGTAACGGGTTTCAATGGTTCCGCGGGTGCCTAATTCGCCTTGGGTAAGATCAATAATGCCTGCCTTTTTGCCCCGTTTGATCTCAGAGATCAAAGTACCGGAGCAACCTAATTCCACATCATCAGGGTGCGACCCGATGGCTAATATATCTAGTTTCATATAATGAGTAATGAATAATCAGTAATGAGTGGGTACTCTCTGATGTTTGGCGGATCACCCAATCAATCCGGTTAATTGTTTAAAAGTATTTACTAAATGAATGCCCAACGTATGTACCTGCTGCGGTGATTTATACGTTAAAGCACAAGCGATATCAATTGCCGTATCTACTTCAATAACAGAACCACGGGCAATTTCGAAAAAGCGTTTGCGTTCTGCTTCTGATTTTCGGGAGCAGCCTTCGGCAATGTTTAAATGTGTTGAAAGCGCAGCCCGTCTTATTTGTCGCACCATTGCAAAGCGTTCGTCAGGCGGAAAGTCTTTCGTTACCCGGTAGCACTCTAACGTGAACTGTCTTGATGCTTCAAACACTGGTTTTTTTGTGTGCGACAGATTTAAAAACATTTTTATTTGAAGATAAGGTGGTTCCCAAAACGACCCACTCATTACTCATCACTGATTACTCATTTATGGATTTCCGATGTAAAGTGAAACGCAATATCCGGGTTGTTGTTTCGCTCCGTGTTCAGGAACCATTCGCTTTGCGCAAGGTAAACCAGGTGACCGTCTTTATCTTCCGCAATGTTGGCGTGTTTAAAGCGGGTGAAATCTTCCATCTTTTTGGGGTCGCTACTGGTAATCCAGCAGGCTTTGTAATAGGGCAACGAGTTAAATACCACCGAGGCGCCGTATTCGTGCAACAAGCGGTACTGTATCACTTCAAACTGCAGTTCGCCCACGCAACCAATGATTTTTTTGTTACCGCCAAACTGTGTGAACAACTGCGCTACACCTTCGTCGGTTAATTGCATCAGGCCTTTTTCCAGCTGCTTTGTCTTCATCGGGTCCTTGTTCACCACTTCCTTAAAAATCTCCGGGGAGAATGTAGGAATGCCTGTAAAGAAAAACTCCTCGCCTTCCGTCAGCGTATCGCCAATTTTAAAGTTGCCGGTATCGAACAGGCCCACCACATCGCCGGGATAGGCATCGTCCACCACGCTTTTTTCACGGGCAAGAAACGAGTACGGGTTGGAAAAACGAACATCTTTATCCAGCCTTACGTGGTGAAAATATTTGTTGCGTTCAAACCTGCCGGAGCACACCCGCAAAAAGGCAATCCGGTCGCGGTGCTTTGGATCGAGGTTGGCGTGAATCTTAAAAATAAACCCGCTGAACTTGTCTTCGCCTACGGCTACTTTCCGCTTGCTGGTTTCGCGGTCTTTTGGTGCCGGCGCAATGCGAATGAAGGTATCCAGCATTTCCTTCACACCAAAGTTGTTAATGGCCGAACCAAAGAATACCGGCGCAATGTTGCCCGCCAGGTAGGTGGCGGAATCCAGTTCGCCGTAAACACCATCAATCAGCTCCACATCTTCACGCAAAATATCGGCATCCCGTTCACCCAGCTTTTCATTTAATACCGATGAAGAAAGGTCGGCGATGGAAATGGCATCATCGTCGGCCGCTTTCGTACCCGGCGTAAACAGGCGCAGGCTTTTGTTGTGCAGGTCGTACACGCCTTTAAAATCCTTTCCCTGGTTAATGGGCCAGGTCATGGGATGCAGCGAAATGGAGAGTTCTTTTTCAATTTCTTCCAGCAGGTCAAAACGGTTTTTACCGTCGCGATCCATTTTATTGATGAAAACAATTACCGGTGTTTTGCGCATGCTAATGACCTCCATCAGTCTGCGGGTTTGCTCTTCTACCCCGTTCACACTGTCCACTACAAGGATAACGCTGTCCACCGCGGTTAAAGTGCGGTACGTATCTTCTGCAAAGTCTTTGTGGCCCGGCGTATCCAGCAGGTTAATCAGCGTTCCGTTGTATTCAAAACTCATAACTGACGTTGCCACGGAGATACCCCGCTGCCGTTCGATCTCCATAAAATCGGACGTAGCCGCCTTCTTGATTTTATTGCTTTTTACCGCGCCGGCCACCTGTATGGCGCCACCAAACAGCAGGAATTTTTCCGTAAGGGTGGTTTTTCCCGCATCGGGGTGAGAGATGATGGCAAAGGTTCTGCGCTTTTGTATTTCGTTCTGATATTTCATGAGGTCAATAAGAAAATATGCAAATACGAAAATCAGAAAATGGAAATACAACAGAGTGATGCCGTTTGCCCATTTTCAGATTTGCTAATTATCGAATTTGCAAATTGTTTTAGCGGCTGCAAAAGTAGAGCTATCTGTTTACAATAACAGGGAGCAATTGTTTAGCTTAGGTTATAAGATGGAAACCATGCTTTGGCAGGCCTTCCCCATTTTTTGTTAAGAGATTCTAAACTCCAGCCCGTTTGCTTTGTAAGTGTAGAAATTCAACCACGGGAAGGAGAAAACTTACAAGCAATCAGAAAAATTTCCGCCTGATAATGAACCGGTTAGCATTTGTGGTATCATTTTTACACTAGGCTAGGCAGAACAATTTCAGTTATTATGTCACAAGATTTGAGATCAGAGCGGAAGAGTGAAAGGGACATAAGCCGGACTGCAACTGAAGGCACTGAACAACAGAATTATGAAGGCTTTGAAGGGATGAATTATGAACAAATAAGACAACCCTTCAATCCGAAACATAAAGACAGGAATAGTACGGGAGCCCAACGAAATGACAGTAAAAGGCCGGATGAAGCTTAACCCTTGAAACCCAAAAATTGAAAAGTCTCCTTTACCGGAGACTTTTTATTTTTCAGCTATTCGCTGCGAAAGTTTTTGCAGCAGCAATTGTGTATTGAGTGGTTTGGCAAGAAAGTCATCGGCGCCGTACGAGGCAAACTGCTGCGCCGCCACCGGGTGACCCGAGAACATAATAATGGGAATGTGCCTGGTAGCTTCATCTGCCTTTAGTTCCCGGCAAAGCTCGCGGCCATCGGAGCCCGAAAGCAAAACATCGAGCAAAATAAGCGAAGGCTTTTCGGCTGCAATCATTTCCAGCGCCTCTTCGCGACGTGAGGCTGTTTCCACCTGGTATCCTTCCCGTTTCAGGGTCATGCCCATTACTGTGCGAATGTCGGGATCGTCGTCAATCAATAGAATTTTTGCCATAACATGCTCGCCATCATTTTCGTACAACTTTCCTCTGGCGGTGAAGCACCGAAATTAGGGAAAAGCAGGAATGAAACAGTCAAAATGTAAAATGCAAAACGCCGGGTTTGCCATCATGATAGTATCCGCCTTCATCCACCACGTAAACAGCTTTCATTTTCATCTTTCCAGATTTTAAACGTTACAAACTGCATTTTACATTTCTTTGTTCCGTGCAACGGTTCTTCGCCATTATCGGTAGCAGCTTTAAAATTGCCATGCTGGAATTGTGGAAGGC
>DATKHJ010000161.1:0-2564 GCA_035510335.1 Flavisolibacter sp.
GTTCAAGCGCTGCATCGTTGAATTCGTTTCCTGTTGCAGTGCCCGAACGTTTGCCGTAAACCGATGTAACGGCAATGGAAAGATTGTCGGTTTCACCGTTGGTAGAAACCGTGTTGCGTGCATAACGGATGTTGCCGGAGCGGCCGCCGTTCAGCGTAATATTTACTTCATCGGCTTTAGAAAAAGAAAGTATTTTATCGATCAGCGATTTCGCTTCTTGTTCGGTTAAGATTGCCATGTGTGCAGATTCGTTTTAGAGTTTTTAGTGGATGAGCTATTCCATTTCTTCAGGAAATAAAATAGCCGCGGGCAATGTTTAGGCTCCCTTGATCACATTTGTATTTAGCACATTGATCTTATTAAAACGACTGGTGCTGCAGCCGTGTGATACGGCACTGACCTGCCCGGGCTGGCCTTTTCCATCGAAGAAAGAACCAAAGCTGCGGTAGTCACGTTCGTCGCAAATCTGTGTGCATTGGTTCCAGAAATATTGCGTGTTACTTTGGTAGGCTACATCGTCCAGCATGCCGGTGATCTTGCCGTTTTGAATCTCGTAAAACACCTGTCCGCCAAACTGGAAGTTGTAGCGCTGCTGATCAATTGAGTAAGAGCCACGACCCAAAATGTAAATGCCTTTTTCCACGCCTTTGATCATGTCTTCCACGCTTACGCCGTCTCTTCCCGGACGAAGTGAAACGTTGGGCATGCGCTGAAACTGCACATCGGCCCAGCTTTGTGCATGGCTGCAACCATGCGATTCTTTTTCGCCCAAAATATGTACCTGGTCTCTTGTTGCCTGGTAGTTGACAAGAATGCCGTTCTTCACCAAATCCCATTGTTTGGAAGGCACACCTTCATCATCAAAACCAACGGTGTTAAGGAAGAAAGGCTGCGTTCTGTCGGCAAAAAAGTTCACGATCTTGCTGCCGAAATTGAAGTTCTTGCTCTTCCATTTATCCAGCGTAGCAAAGGAGGTTCCGGCATAATTCGCTTCGTAACCCAGCACACGATCCAGCTCCAGCGGGTGGCCCACCGATTCGTGAATGGTCAGCCCCAAATGGTTGGGGTCTAACACCAAATCGTATTCACCAGACAGCACTGATTTTGCCGAGTGTTTTGCCTTGGCTTGCTGCGCTGCCTGCACGGCATCTTCCACCATGTCGTAGCTGTAACGGTAGAGTGTAAGTCCCATTGGGCCGGCTATTTTTTCGGATGGTTTTGCTGCCAGGTATTCATAGCCCATGCCCATGGGTGCACTCAATGCATCGCGGGTTTTAAACTTGCCTGTTTGTTTGTCAACCACCGTTACGGTAAACGTTGGCCACATGCGATGAATGTCCTGGTCGATGTAAGAACCATCAGTAGAGGCAAAATATTTTTGTTCGTTCACAAAGTAGAGCGCCGAGTTAATAAAGGTGGCGCCGGCCTTCATGGCTTCGCTGTTCACCTTCATTAGTAAATCCACTTTTTCTTTCACCGGAATTTCAAACGCATTTTTTTGAATGGGTGTTTTCCAGCTACGTTCACCCAGGCCTTTTTGCGGCGCCAGCTTCACAGGTTCCTTCTGCAATTTGCTGTTGGCTTTTGCCAGCAGGGCAGCACGGGCCGCACATTTCACCATGCCGTCTTTGGTAACCTCGTTGGTGGCCGCAAAACCCCATGTGCCATTGACCAAAACGCGGATGCCCACGCCAAACGATTCGTTGTTGGCAATGTTTTGCACACGGGTTTCTCTTGTCATAAGCGATTGCGAGAGGTAGCGTCCAATGCGCACATCGGCGTACGAAGCGCCGGCTTTTTTTGCCGCGTTCAGGGCCGCATCGGCCAATTCTTTTTTTGCTTTTTTATCGATGCCGTTGGTCAGCAGTTGCGAGACATCCACCGGGTTTCCCAGCAGGAAATCAGGAAGCATCAGGGCGCCAAGACCCATGGTTGTCATTTGCAGAAAATCTTTTCGTTTCAATTTTCGCCGGTTTTAGTGAGTGAATGAAAGGCTTTAAGCTACGAAAAGAACGGATGCAGCAGCGAAATTTTCTATCTTGTCCGCATGAACAAAACGCTTCTTTTTTTCAGCAGCTTTTTCACCTTGAGCGCAGCGGCACAGCAAGTACAAATTGGCAACAACATTCAACAGGCAATGGACCGTGTGGATACCAACGTTATTCGGTCGCACATTGCGTATTTAGCCGATGATAAACTGAAAGGCCGCCTGCCTGGAACCGAAGGCTACCAGATGGCGGTAGACTATGTAACCGGACAGCTCAAACAAATTGGTGTTGCTCCGGGTGGCGATGGCGGTGCGTACACGCAAAAGCTGGTCATTCGCAAATCGGTTTTGAATAATTCGTCGGCCGTTGCTTTGCTGAAAGATGCAACGGGCAAAGTTGATACGCTTTCTTTCGTCAAAGAATTTACACCCATTCCGCACCCGTTGAAAGAGATAGCAAGTGCCGGCGGCGGTTTGGTGTTTGCGGGTTATGGCGTGGATATTCCGGGTGGTTATTCCGATTATGCAGGCATTGATGTAAAGGGAAAAATGGTAGTGCTGGTGGGCGGAGCACCGG
>DATKHJ010000162.1:0-2189 GCA_035510335.1 Flavisolibacter sp.
ACATAAAAAAGCAGGAAAAGAAGATTGACAAGCTAACCGCAAAGCTGCAAAAAAAGCAAAGAGAACTGCAGGATTTAGAAGCGATGCGCTCTGCCATACGGCTACTGCACCAGTAAACCTGCGTGCCCAACAGGCAAGCAAAAACAATTCTTACATTTTAATTCAACAACATGATCCCCTGCCATGATCTCCGAACCGGGAATATCATCCTGGTTAACAACCGCCTCCGCCGCGTGAATATGATCAGTAACAGCCATACCCTTACCGACCAGTCGTTGGTTGGCGTGGAAAGCCCGGGCTCTGCCGAAGTCGAAAGCTTTCCGGCGGCGGCTGTTCAGCCGGTACCAATGAGTGTTGCCATTCTGGAACAATGCAATTTTACGTACCGCCAGCACTTTAAGTTCTGGCAGTTGATTGACACGGAAGGCAGCCGGACGGAAATGGACATTGACGGCGATTTTACGCTGATTGATTTTATGCGCCGTCCCATCATTAAAAACATTGCATCGCTGCACCAGTTGCAAAACATCTACTACATGCTGCTGAAGAAAGAACTGGATTTTGATGTGGATACAACCACAGTGGTGGATGGAACGGTAAGAAAGGCTGCAAGCAAGAACTAACAAGCCTGTTTTATAAACCCAACAAGGCCCCGTTATGGCAACGGGGCCTTGTTGGGTTATTATGTTCAGCCGGAAAAGCTACGCAGCAAGAAGCATCTTTATTGGGGAAAATATTTACAGGGCCATTAATAAAACGGCAGCAATAAGAAAAAGCACCATCACAATAAAAACCATATTGGGAAAGGTGTTGTGATCGTCGTTGTTTGCATTGTCCATTTGAATGAATTTAAGTTGGCGTTACTACAGCAACTGCATGCCTGGTTTGTTTGCCTGCAACGGCTTCACAAAAAAGTTAATGGGCCCTACCACCGACAGGTTCTCAAAAAACCCCAGTTTAATTACAAGCTCTTCACCGCTTAACGCATACACTAGGTTTTGCAACTGGTGCAGGTAAATTGGTTGAGAACGCAGTTTGGTATCTTTAAAATACCAGCACTTGTTGTGATGCCGGTACCGCAGAAAAGGGAGGCCGTCTTCAATGCCATCAGCTTCTTCGTTTTTATACCAGTCGCCGAATTCATGTTGAAAGCCACTGCTGCCCAATACGGCGGGAGTTAGCAAAACAGGAAAACAAAACCTGATAAACGAATAAAAATATTCATCTACCAACACTGCTTTGTATTCAAAAAAAGGTTTTGTATTGCTGTCCATTCCAGTCACCTTGATCACCCAGTTTCCCGGCCGTATTTCATTTGGATTTATCATTGTATTTTTTATTGCTGTATGAATGCCAGGGTGGAAAATGGTTCCCACATCCCCGTTTTTCACTGCCAACGGCCTTACACCTGGCAGTAACAGCGGCAGGATTTTACAACAGGCGGTTATTCTCATCTATTCCGTTACGGGTAATGGTATAGGTTGCCGGCTTAACGTCTTTAAGCGGCTGTATGTAACCACGCATCACCAGCTGGCGCAAAAGAAAATTCAACTGGTGCGGGTCAGGTACAAAACCCAAATTCTCCTTCGCTGAAAGATCGTCTATCGTCAGCGTTTCGTGTTTGGTTAATGTTGCCAGCACAAGCTTTCGGGTAATCTGCGTCATAATAAAAACTAAAGCGTAATCAGCGGGGTAAAACGGTTGTAACGGTGTAAGATAGCCTAAGTGCACCGGCTTTGGTGTTAACGCTTTGCTTTGCCGGATTAACAGGCAGCCTTACTCCTGCTGTCATTTATTTTTCTCCTTAGTTGCTGAATATTAAGCCTACCTTGAGTTGTGTTAGCACCCTGCAACGTTTCAATCAGCTTGCCTCCATTCCATTTTTGCACTTTGCTTTCCTTGTCGTTCGGCCTCTTACTAAACTAAAAACCGATGACCATCTGTGACCATGTTCCGTTAAGAACGCCAGCCTTTCTGCTGAGCAGAATTTTTCTTTTCGGAACGTGCAGTGCCAGCCAATTGCCGAATAAAGGACCGCAGCAAACAACCGGCAGTAAAAATTGCTTTTTACACTTTACTTGTTGGTGAACCGGAAGCGCTTGTAACGCAGGCAAACCAATCCCTGCTTTGAAACATCGCCGGGAGTAATAACTGCCAAACCTGATTAAAAATTCGCCGATGGATTATCG
>DATKHJ010000163.1:0-7079 GCA_035510335.1 Flavisolibacter sp.
CTCCGGTTCCATTCGGTAAAAGGCCGGCTCCAATACTGCCAGTTGGGCCCTAGCGGGCTATGGTGAATAGCCCCAAGCGGATGAACGCCGCCGCCTCCGGAAATTGGCAGAAGATGCGGCTTAAAATGCGGGCCGGGCGGTGCATTCATGGGAAAGCTATCCACTACCTGCAAAGCCATCCACACGTTCTGATCAGCAAACTTGCCTACAAGTATCTCGTACTCAAAGGATACAAAATCAGGAGCAGGCTCCTGCACGGTGTAGCCAAGAGCCTGCAATTGATTGATAAAGTCTAATTTGGCCATACGCTGGTTTTTTAAGAAACATTGGTTTCGCCTCTAAAAGCTGACACGAACTTCACTGCCGGGCAAACCATTTTCAAAGGCGTGTCAGGATTGTCTTTAAATGGCGTCTGACTTCCATCTGCATTAATGCGCACCAGGTAGTAGTCCTTCACTGGTGTAAGGCCTGCCGCCTCTAAAATCTGATTTGGTGTCAGCTCTTTTTCGTCAGTCGTTTCCGGCTCGCCATCCACGGAATAATGAAACACTTCTGTGGGCTTCACAACAAAGTGCTCAACACCTAGCCGGGTCAAATCCACCTTTTCGTTTAGGTCAATTTTTTCAAAATCCCCGTCCTTCAACTTTTGGTACAACCAATAGCACTCCAGGGAAGTAATACCGGCTTTCACCAAAATGTCTTTGCCCGTTACGATATGCTGTTCAAAAATGAAGTGCTGGTGCCCGACCCGCACCTTGTATTTTTTGCCAATCGGCGGTTTTTTCCCCTGTTTGGCAAACACTTCAATGTCAATGATGTCGTCGTGAGGCCCTTCCACTCCTGGTTTTTTCGCTTGATTTTCCATTGTAAAAAAAATTTTGTTGTTAAGGTGTACTGTTGGCACAGCGATTTTTTTTGCAGGTAGCCGTAAAAAAAATTAGTTTTCCAACATTTACTAATATGAACCCGTACACAAATGAGTACACAGACCAGTGTTCCGGCTTCAATAGATTGGGAAGAGATTATTTTGAGGCTGGTAGCATTCACCCGTTCCCTGGCAAAAGGGAAACCGTGGTTCAGGGGTGGGAAAACCGATAGCTTTTTAATGGGGAAACAAGCCGAGGACTATGCTTTTGCGGCGATAGGAAAGTATTTGGAAGAACCTGAAAAGTTTGACGCATCCAAGGGCGAACTGCTTGATTACCTGCAGTACAACCTCGTTCGGTCCCTTGTTGGCAATGATTTGCGCAAAAAAGAAAACCGCTTGACACAAGATGTCTTTGCCCATTGCGTCGATGACGATGATGAACATGCTCCCTATTTGGACCGGATTCTCCCGCACCTTGAAGCCTTGTTCCCCGACGACCTTGACTACGAAGCCGTAAAAGATTACATTGAAAAGGAAATCCAGGGCGATACCGATGCGGAGAATATCTTTCTAGGCCTTTATACCTACGGCATGAAGCGCCGTGAGGTGATAAAAGAGTTTGAGATGCAAGCAACTGCCTTTGACAATGGAATGCGGCGGCTAAATACGGTACTGAACCGGGCCTCCCTTCATTTCAATAAAAACATACCGTCTGTATGAGTAAAAAGAAAAATCAGCCAAAGTGCGATTTTGTGAATTTGATTTTTAATGCTGCGCAGCACGATAGCAACAGCAAGGATGCGGCAAAAGATTTTTTAGCTTCAGAGGGGGTAAACACAGAAAAGTTGGTGTCGGATGGATTGAAGCGCATTAAGCAGATGCAGATGATGGCAAACGCAAACAGGACCGAGCAGGAAATGCAAAAGGCCGAAACGGTAAAAGCCAAAGCCACCCAGTGGGTTGACGACTTGTTGGGTAACATCAATTTTTCATTGCAGGATCTTGTGAAAAAGGAAGAACTGTCAATGAGTTTCCGGAATGTGGAAAGCTTAAGCCAGGACGATATTAGAAATATCCTCATCAAGCATTTTACGCTGAAGTTTATGAAAGCACCGGACAACAACGCCAAATGAACTTCAGGTACTCACAGGCAGAACTTTGTGCAAAACGAGTATTGGATGAATGCGGATTGAATGACCCCACCGAATTTCCATTACCGAAGATTATTTTAGGCAGGAAAGCCTTTTACGAAGAAGCCCCGCTTGACGGGAAAGAAGGTGAAATCGTATCAGTGGATAATCGCTCCATCATTACGATCAACTCGTTAATCCAATTTGAAACAAAGAAACGCTTCGCAGCAGCACATGAGTTAGGCCACTACGAAATGCACCGCAGCCTTCGCCCCATCTTTTCCGATACGGAAGAAGACCTGATGAACTGGTACAAAGCCGGCCCGCAGGAGATGGAAGCCAACGAATTTGCAGCCGAGTTTTTAATGCCTTCCGAACTATTTTACAAAGAGTGTGAGCGAAAGAAGTTTGAGCCGAAAGTGATTGAGCACCTGGCAAATCGCTTTGGTGTGAGTAAGACAGCGGCCATTTTAAAATTTGTAAGGCGAGGCAATCATCCTGTGTTTGTTGTGTATTGCAAAGACAACAAAGTAAAGTGGTTTAAAAAGTCTGATGATTTTTACCACTTTTCGCATTTTAAGATGAACGCTGCGCCGCCAACAGGCACGGTTGCTTACGAAATGTTTTTAGGCAGGAAGGCATACGTTGGAGACGAGTCCAAACAAGATATCTGGAAATCCGACTGGTTTGAAATGCGCAACGAAGATGAACCGGACACCCGGTTTTTTGAATACTGCCTGTTTGCCAAATCCTACAACTACACGATCAGTGTGATTTGGGAGAAATAAGACACTTCCTTCTTTAGCCGATTCGAAATCATCTCGATAAAAGAAGGAATGACGCACCCTGCAGGCGGGGCAATCTTGTTGGCTGCTGTAGAAAAGGATTTCACTACTATCCCTTTAACAGAGAACACAATTCCAATTGATAAGGGATTTTAAACGCGGGGCTACAAAAGCAAGTAATTCCTATTTTTAGCAAGCCTTGGTATTTTGCCTAGAAAAAAATTCCAAATGCAACATGACAACAAAAACTATCCTACGGGAAGCCAACGATAAATCAAAAGGTTTTACACTTTATCCAAAGCAGAAAGGCAAGATTTTAAAACGCATGTTGAGAGATTTTTATTGGCCGTGGTTAACCATTATGAAAAAGAGAGTAAGGACGACCAATATAATTTGCACCTGTGGCTTTTCGCTTTGGTACTATTGCGCTTAAGCAGCGATGTTCCGCCTGTTGCACAAACTGCTTTTTTATTAGGATTGCGGTATGTTTTCCTGGAGCGAAATGATATGCAACGCATGCTGCACCAGCCACCTGAGATATTCTTCCGGGCAGGCGACCTGTTAAGGCGCACGCACGGCTTACTTTCCCAAATAGAGCCGGAACGGATTCGGCAAATAGTACTTTATAGGTCACAGTCAAATGTTCCTGAAGTGAAAGCCGTTTGTCAAATATTGTTCGCATTGGTGAGCAGATAATCTGTACCATAATTCTTTCACTAACCGTTCAAGATCTGCATAAAGTTTGGCTGCTTAGCTTCATCGACATTTTTATGTGAGCCATTTAAAATGAGAACACCTATAAGAGTTGAAAACTTCATTAACGACAACTTGTCAAATTAGCGCTGTAGCTGCCAGCATAATTTAAAGCAAGAGGAAAGGTAGCAACAGCGCTAATTACATCAATACGCCGACGAATGCCCATTCCTCACAGACCTCGGCAAAACACACTAAGGTACCAAGACGCTTCAAGGGAAGTTTGCAAAAAAGCTTAAAGACCAAGTGCTAATGACCTTTCAATCGTCAAGAAACGCAGCCTACAGCCGCTCATGCTTCACGGCAAAATGCTTTGCAAGGCTGTGTGCCACATCCCACTTGCCGTTACTGCCCTCACTTCACGGAGCGCCTCCGTTCCGCTACGTCCAACTCTTTCCAACATTTTAAATCGCTTCACGCCAGTCACCCGCTCCGTATCTGTTGCACCGGCAAGCTCGGTGCGGAGAAATGATCATGCACGTCGCGCAGACGGTGTAAAGTGATTTTAAAATGGCATCCGGCATCGCCTTTTAAAATTCAAACGGGAAAAAAGAGGCGCAAAGCTATCGGCTGCTTCGTTAGATACGTAAAAGCGCCAAAAGCGTTCGGCATAAAACAAAGCTGTTCCCAAATTCCTTCAGACACCATTTATTCCGTTTCCTTTTGGCTTCCCTTGCAGCCTCGCTTTCAAACAGCTTTCTTTTTTCCCTTTTTCTTTTAAAAGCTGTTTTATGGTTTATCTGATACACTTCAAAACAAAACTTCATCATGCTGAACACTACCTCGGTTTCGTGGAGCGCAATCTTCCCCGTCGCATTAAAAAACACAAATCGGGTGCGGGTGCAAAACTGCTGGCGGCTCTTAACCGGGCCGGAATTGATTGGGAAGTTGTACGGGTTTGGAAGGACGGCGACCGGCATTTTGAGCGCAAACTAAAAAACTATAAAAAGGCCCGCTGCTTTTGCCCGGTATGCGGTGCAAAACAGTAATACCAGTTTCTTATTCATTCACTTTAAAATAGACAATTATGACAATCACAGGACGACTGACCGCAGATGCTACGGTGAACACAACGAAAGACGGACGAAAATTGGTGAACTTTTCAGTGGCCATTAACGACACCTATAAGCCCAAAGGCGGCGAACGGGTAACCGTAACCACCTATTGCAACTGTTCCTACTGGATAAGCGAGAAGGTGGCGCAGTACCTCACCAAAGGCACGCTCTTGGAGCTTGACGGCCGCATTTATGTAACGCCTTATGTAAGCAAGGCCGGTGAGGCAAGGGCTTCCCTGAATTGCCATGTGAGGGCCATCAAATTTTTGGCTAAGCCCAAAGAGGTGGAGGTGATCGGACGGCCAGTCGGTACAACCGAAACCGCATTACCGGATGATGGTGTACCCTTCTAAATCCTTTTGCATCCCGCAAACTGCGGGATGCTTTTCCAAAAAAAATTATTCCATTCAAAACCGCAGCAGTACCGCCTGCGGGATAAAAATGAAAGCTGGGTAACACACTATGGCGCATAACATCAATTACAATGAGCAAACAGGAACACACAACTTCTTTAGCGTAAAGGAAAAAGCCTGGCACGGGTTAGGGCAAATTGTGCAGGACTATCCAACCAGTGCAGAAGCCATTTCCTTTGCAGGTCTCGATTACCGGGTCGAAAAACGAAAGCTCTTTACCTACGATAACCAGAATTTATTTGGCAATGCCGACACCGTTGCACCACGGCTGGAAGTACCAAAATTTTACGCGACCGTACGCACCGACACCGATACAGCCTTGGGCGTGGTGGGTGAAAGTTATGAAGTGGTACAAAACGTGGATGCCTTTTCGTTTTTTGATGCGATCGTGGGCGGCGATGGTATCCAGTATGAGACGGCCGGCGCACTCGGAAAAGGCGAACGCGTTTTTATCACCGCCAAGCTACCCGATTACATCAAAGTTGGAAATCATGATCTGATTGAAAAATATTTGTTCCTTACCACTTCTCACGATGGCTTCGGGAGCATTACGGCCGCTTTTACGCCGGTAAGGATTGTTTGTCAAAACACCCTTAACGCAGCCATGCGGGCCAGCACAAACACCATTAAAATTCGCCATACGGCAGGCGCAAAAGAACGATTGGAAGGTGCACATAAGCTGATGGGCATAACAGACACGTTATCCAAAGGCTTGGCAGAGCTTTTCAATCGTTGGGCACGTATACAAATCACCGACAAGCAAGTGACGTCGCTCATTCAAATGGCGATGGCGCCAAACCGGGAAGTATTAAAAGACCTGCAAGGAGGACTTACGGACGAACTTTCAACACAATACCGGAACATTTGTGACAGCGTATTTGAATACACGATGAGCAATCCTTCACAAGGATTGGAAACTACAAAAGGAACGCTGTTTGGTGCGTACAATGGAATCACAGGCTACTTTCAAAACGTGCGTGCCTACAAGAGTGAGGAAGTGAAATTAAAATCCATTCTGCTCGGCGGAGTTGCACAAATGAAAACACAAAAAGCTTTTGATCTGTGCACCGATTTTATGAAACTCGGAAACAGTGCGCTATTCCTGAATTAACGCCATCTATTTAGGGGAGACAGCAGTCTCCCTTTTATCCTTTCAATTTTATGTTATGAGTGAGATCATAAATCAACACAAAGCCATTAAAGAAAAGTACCCCGACGCGCTTATCCTGTTTCGTATTGGTGACTGTTATCAAACGTTTGAAGCAGATGCAAAAATTGCGGCCAACATTTTCGGAGGATTGTTTCTTCAAACGAAAAGGGAGGAAGAAGAGATAACGGTTTTCAGTATTCCCCATTACAGTTTAGAGGTGGCGTTGCAAAAGCTTGTTCAAGCCGGTCACAAAGTCGCCATTTGTGATCAGCTGGAACATCCGAAAACAGCGAAGGGATTGCTCAAACGAGGCGTCACTGACATGCTGAAAACGTGAACCAGTAGAACAGAAATAGAAAAAATCGGCCGCCCTTCGGGCGGTTCGTTATTCCAAATGATATTGTTAGTGAGATGGAAGATGATTCTCATCGATTGACTACACAAAGTTCGCCTTTGCCCCTCGGAGCGGCAAAGAAATTCCGGCATAAACAAAGGCTTTCCTATACAGGGCAGATGTTCTTTATTCCGTTGCTTCTTTGCCTGACTCGGTCAAAGGCAGCGAGGGTTCCATAATCAATTTTCAAACACTCAAAAATCAACACGATTATGGAAAAGATGCCCACACTCGAAGTCCTCAACAACGTCTCTGAAATCGATATCGTTTACAAACGAAAAGTGACGTGCAAAGCGGCTGAACGGCCATTGGTTTCTTCCTCCGCTGATGGTTATCAAATCTGCCGCCATTACTGGAACGAGGATAAAATTGAGCTGCTGGAAGAATTTAAAGTGCTGTTCCTAAGCCGCGCCAACCGGGTGCTGCAACTATTCCCGATCTCGCAGGGCGGTATCACCGGTACGGTAGCCGATCCCCGGCTGATTCTAGCGGGTGCCATTAAAGTGGCCGCTTGCTCCATGATCCTGGTGC
>DATKHJ010000164.1:0-7765 GCA_035510335.1 Flavisolibacter sp.
AATTTAACAGTGCAACTGCACAAAACTTTTACCTTTACCGCCTTTTAAGCAACGCCGAAATGTTACAATTAAAAAAACCGCTAGCTGTTATAGACATCGAAGCGACAGGCTCCAACATCACCACGGACAGGATCGTTGAAATTGCCATGGTGAAGTATTTGCCTGATGGAAATAAAACCGTTAAGCGCAAGATCATCAACCCGCTGATTCCCATTCCTGCCGCCATCACTGATATTCATGGCATTACGGACGAAATGGTGAAAGATGCACCAACGTTTAAACAGGCCGCCCACGAGATCAAGCAGTTTTTAGATGGCTGCGACATTGCGTGTTACAATGCTTACCGGCTGGATATCCCGATGCTGATGGAAGAATTCATTCGTTCGGAAGTGGAGTTTGACCTGAAGAACCGTCGCCTGGTTGATGTGCAAAAGATTTTCCACACCATGGAGCAGCGCACCCTTTCCGCTGCCTACAAATTCTATTGCAACAAACCGCTGGAAGGTGCTCACAGCGCCGAAGTGGATGCTACCGCAACGGCTGAAATTTTGTTTGCGCAGGTAGAACGTTACCCGCAACTGGGCAACAACCTGGAAAGTATTGTTAAAGCTGTTGGGGAAGAGAATATTATTGACTTTGCCCGCCGTTTAGCTTATGACGAAAAGGGTGTTGAGGTCTTTAATTTCGGAAAGCACAAAGGCCGCCCGATTGCCGATGTGCTGAAAGCCGAACCGCAGTATTACGATTGGATGATGAAGGGAGAATTTCCCATGAACACCAAGCAAAAGCTGACGGAGATTTACACCCGCATTATGCTGAAAAAAAGGTTAAGCTAATTACTGGTGGAGAAACTGGTTATTATACCCACGTACAACGAAAAAGACAACATCGAAGCCATTCTGCAGGCCGTGTTCGATTTGCAGGAAGACTTTCATGTGCTGGTGATTGATGACGGTTCGCCGGATGGTACGGCCGATATTGTTCGCAGCCTGCAGCCGCGTTTCAATCACACTGTTTTTTTGGAGGAACGCAGCGGCAAGCAGGGACTTGGCACGGCGTACATCTACGGTTTTAAATGGGGCATCAACAAAGGCTATCGTTTTATTTTTGAAATGGATGCCGACTTCTCCCACAACCCAAAAGACCTTCCCCGCTTATACCACGCCTGCAAACACCAGGGCGCCGATGTGGCCATTGGTTCCCGCTATGTAAAAGGCGGTGGCGTTTACAACTGGCCAAAGAACCGCATTGCCCTTTCAAGAGGCGGCTCTTTGTACACCCGCATGATTTTGTGGACGCCGGTTGCCGATCAAACCGCCGGCTTTGTGTGCTGGAAAAAAGAAGTGCTGGAAACCATCGACCTCGATGAAATTCATTTTGTAGGGTACGCCTTCCAGATTGAAATGAAATTTGCCGCCTGGAAACTGGGTTTTAAACTCAAAGAAGTTCCCATTCAATTTACCGACCGCCAATACGGCGAATCAAAAATGAACAGCGGCATTATTAAAGAAGGTGTGCTGGGTGTGTTGAAGCTTCGCTGGTACAGCTTCTTTACCAATTACCGCAAGCGGTTAAAAAGCAAGGTTACTGCACCGGTGGAAAAAACGGTTTAATCAGCTCTTCGTTTTCCTTTTTGTAAACAAATCAAATTGTCTGCGTATTTGTGCAGTTGTGTGTCTGTCGTAGCCTGGTTGGCTATTATTCCTGGTAGCTGCTTTCAATCCTGTTCCAGTTAAGTCGTTTAATGCTGTCAAACAAAAGCCATGATGCGGTAACGGACAACAGGGCGCAAATGCCAATAGCTGGCAGAACCGAATAAATCAGGTAATGGCAGATGGCTACCAGCGCAGAACAAAACAGGACCACCAATCCCCTTAAAAAGCTGCCCGTTTTTACATTGTTGCTTTGCTGCAGCGAGAAAGGAAAATATTTGTTTCCACCGTACACCATAATGGCGGCGATCAACACCTGGTTAAACAATCCAAATACAATATTGGGAAGCACTTTTGGTCCAATGAGTACCAACCCTGCGAGTGTAATGAACACAACAATTGGTATGTAAAACTTGAAGATGGCAGCCTTTGTTGCGCCGGCAATAATTTCTCCCGGTTTTTCTACAGGACTGCTGTACAAAATCCACGCTGCCTTAAATCTTTCCGAATAAACAATTTGTCCAATGGCCATAATCAGCAAAAAGCTGGTAAAATAAATAGCACCAAGCACCATGAATTTTGCTTTGGTTGATTCTTCCGCAAGGTCGGCAAGTGATAGCTTTCGGCTGTTAAAGAACAGGATAAAAACATACACAACCATGTAACCAATGGATGGGTACACCTTCACTTTAAAATCGCGGCTGCGGGACGTCATGCGCCAGGTAAAAAGAAATCCTGCTTTTTCCAATTGACTTCCGGTAAACAGTTTGCCAAGCCAATTGGCGTACGATCGTTTTCCACTTTTCTGAACGGCTTTAGCTTTTGTTGGCCCGGCCGTGCTGCTATTCAGCAGCGCAAGTTTTTGGTTGAATGATGGCGCCAGGTAGCGAATGACAGCCACCGTGCAAAGAAACGGAAACGCCACACCTGCAACAGCCATTATTGCTTGCGTTGTACTGCCCTTAAGTTCAAAAAGAACCTGCCAGGTGTTAGCCAGCCAGTAAACCGGGTAAGCTTCAATTCCCGTTTGCGAACCAATCTTGAAATCGTCCAATGACATGGTGCTGAGTAGCCGCGGAAACAATTGGTAGCTTCCATACATTACAATGGCAAAGAAGATTTGCACATAGCTGATGATTGACTGAAAGCGTTGCGGTGTGGTTATTTTCAGGATGAAGATGTACACTGCGTTGATGAAAAAGATGGAAATAGCAGTAGTGAAGAGAATCAGCAACAGAAAAAGAATGGCGCCGTAAATACCAGACGCTGTTAGCATATAAACCAGTCCGGCCAGCGACATGGGCAGAACGATCTTACACAGGTGAATAAAAATATGCAGCAGCCTTGCCAACACGAAAGTGCGGTCACTAACGGGTTTGGGAAGAATAATCTGGTTGTCGCGTATATCAATCAGCACCGATGTGAAATCGGAAATCAGCGTAAGCGAAAGCATGAAAAAGAAAACCGTCAGGTAGAATGTCAACTGCGTAACAATGTCGTTTCCTATTGAAAAAAACAGCAGGTAAAAAAGTCCAATTAACCCGCTGACGAGCATGGTGCCAATGGTTGACGACGATATTTTTTTCTCTTTGTTGCGCCTAGTTTGCTGAATGGAGTTGGGACGCCTGTCATCCATCATCAGCTTTGTGGTAACAATGGCTTTCAGCTTTAACGTATCCACACCCATGCGCTGATAAAAAGAGGAGGGAAGCAGCGCCAGTTTTAAAAACGATTTATTGATGATGTTCATTCAGGAAGTTTGAGCGAAAGCAGGTAGTGGTGCGTAGGTTTCAGTTTATGATTCAAGTGCTTTTAGCAACGCATCTGCCGATGCTGATAAAGCGTCTTTGCCGGTGAGATAAGCAAACATTTTTTCCAGGCTTTGATCACCATGCCGATCTCTTAGTTCATCAATGGTTCCGTTGGCAACAACTCTTCCCTCATCTATCAGTACAATGCGGTTGCTGACTTTTTCTACCACGTCCATCATGTGGCTGCAATAAAAGATTGTTTTTCCTTCCTGCGCCAGCTTACTGATCAATTCTTTTATAATGATCACACTGTTTGCATCCAGCCCGCTTAGCGGTTCGTCAAGAATAATAATATCAGGATTGTGTAGCAGCCCGGAGGCAAGCAATACTTTCTGGCGCATTCCCTTGCTAAAGCTATCCATGCGCTGGTCAATATTGGTGCTCAGGTCAAAGGCCGTCATGATCCGGTAGATCCGGTCGTGGCAAACATCTTCGTTCATGCCATACAGGGCGCCACAAAAGCTGAGGTATTCCATTGGCGTCAGCACATCGTACAACTCCGCCAGCTCGGGTACATAGCCAATGCGTTTCTTTACTTCCAGCGTCTGGTGTTTTACATCAAAACCCTTCACCGTAACCTCGCCTTCGTAATCAGTTAACAGGCCGCAGAGAATTTTTACCGTTGTACTTTTTCCTGCGCCATTCGGACCAATGTAGCCAATGACTTCGCCGGGATAAACCTCAAGATTAATGTCTTTCAGCACCGGCTTTGCGCCATAGCTTTTAAAAAGGTTTTTGATCCGGATAATTGCTTCCATCAGCGCATATTACGTCAAATCGGGCAGGAAAGAAAGTGCCGGCAACTAATTTTCCTGCTCTTTCTTTGCACCCATGAAAAAGGCGCTGCTGCAATTGCATACCGCTGTGTTTTTGTGGGGATTTACCGGTGTGTTGGGGCGTGCCATTACGCTGAATTCAACCATGCTGGTATGGTGGCGACTGCTTATTACCATGATTTCGTTGTGGGTGCTTTACCTGCTGCAGGGAAAAGCAAAAGGCATCAACTGGAAAGCCGGTCTGATGATATCCCTTATCGGCACGGTGCAGGCCTTGCATTGGGTAACTTTTTACGGCAGTATTAAACTGGCCAACGTTACAATTGCACTAACCTGTCTTTCCACAACGGCGCTACTTGCTTCTTTAATTGAACCGCTCATCATTAAACGAAAGTTTGATCCGGTTGAAATTCTGCTTGGCTTATTTGCCATTGCCGGCATTCTCATTATCTACAATACACATTTGCAGTTTTCCATCGGCATTGTGGTTGGATTGATTTCCGCCGTGCTCACCGTTCTGGTTTCGGTTTCCAACAAAAAAATTATTGAAGCCTACAAGCCGGAGCAGATCACCCTGTACCAGCTAACCGGCGGCTTTGTTGGCCTTACTGTTTTGCTGCCGGTCTTCCAGGCGTTCTTTCCCGAAAGCTGGTCGCTGCCCGGTACCTGGGACTGGGTGTGGCTGATTGTACTTAGCTGGTTGTGCACCATTCTAACATTCTTTTTATACATCCGTGCACTTAAAATGGTTTCCGCGTTTACCATGAACCTCACGCTAACGCTGGAGCCTATTTACGGTATCATTCTCGCCTTTGTGATTTACAAAGAGAACAAGGAAATCAGCGAATGGTTTTATGTAGGCTTTGCGCTGATTGCCGTTGCCGTGCTGTTTCACATGTGGCGCCTGCTAAAACCAGCCAGGCAAAAATCAATACAGGATTAAGTTTCCTTTTTTATATTTAGCGCTTACAAGCACCTGATATGAAATTCCTGTTTTCTTTTTTTCTTCTTTTTTCTCTTCAACTTTTTGCACAAAAAAAACCGCTCGATCATTCTGTTTACGATGGCTGGCAAAGCCTTGGCGAACGCAGCATCAGCAACGATGGCAAGTGGGTTGTTTACGCTGTTAACGTGCAGGAAGGCGATGGCAATCTTTACATTCAGTCAACCGAAAATGCACAGAACAAGCGGCAGGTTCCCCGCGGTTACAATGCCGTGATTACAGAAGACAACCGCTACGTTGTGTTTCGCATTCGTCCGCAATACAAGGAAACAAGAGACGCAAGAATTAAAAAGAAGCGGATGGAAGACATGCCGAAAGATTCGGTTGGCATTATTGAATTAGGAAAAGAAGGCATTACAAAAGTAGCGAAGGTGAAAGGCTACAAAGTGCCGGAAAAAGCAGCCGGCTGGGTGGCTTATCATAAAGAAAGAGATCCGCAAACGGTTCGTCCGGCTGCGCAGCCTACACAAAAAACAGTGGATAGTTTGCGGTTAAAAATTGATTCGCTTACGCAGTTGGTTGTTCAATTAAAAAACATCAAAGGCGGCAGTCGCGATGGCGAAGATGCAGACGACGAACCCGGAAGCACAACACCTGCCGACCAAGGAAGTGACTTGGTGTTGAAAAATCTTCTTACCGGGAAAGAAAGAGTTTTTAAAAATGTAACTGATTATACATTCAACAAATTCGGACATAAGCTGGCGCTGGAATTTGCCAAAGCTCCACGTGACACAGCCAGCAAAGCCGCTGTTGCCGTGTTTGATTTGAAAAGTGAAAGACTGGATACCATCCTGAAAGGCGGCAACGATTTTCGCGGCTTTACATTTTCTGAAGATGGCAGCAAACTGGCCTTCGTTGCCGAACGTGATACGGCGGCAAAAGCACTGCAGAAATTTTATGGCTTGTACCTCTACCGCGATGGCAGTGAAGCAGCTGAACTACTGATCGACAAAAAATCGGTTGGTATGGAAATGGGCATGACCGTAAGCGAAAACGGCAACATCAGCTTCAGCAAAAGCGGCAACCGTTTGCTGTTTGGCACAGCGCCTATTCAGCCGGCAAAAGATACCTCGCTGATTGATATTGACCTGGTGAAACTCGACATCTGGCATTACAACGACGACTACCTGCAAACGCAGCAACTCTACAACCTGCAAAATGAATTGCGGAGAAGCTATGTAACCGTGTTCGATTTTGAGAACAGCAAGCTTCGCTCGGTTGGCTCACCTTATTTGCCTTCGGTAATGCCGATGGCAGAAGGCGACAGCCGTTATTTTATTGCCACAACCGATACAGGTAGAAGAGTGGCCGTGCAATGGACCGGCAACTCGCCGGATGATATTTACGCGGTGGACATAACTACTGGTGAAAGAAAACTGGTGAAGAGAAATTTTGATGGCATGACCTTTCCCTCTTCAACCGGTAAATACATTTTGCTGTACGACAGGAAAACAAAGCACTACCAGGTATGGGATGGCACAACCGTTAAAACCATCACCTCCAAAATAAAAGTGCCTTTGTACGATGAAGAGCATGACAGTCCCAGTGATCCTTCACCGTACGGCATCATGGGCTGGCACCAGGGTGATTCGGCGGTTTATATTTACGACCGCTATGACATTTGGAAAGTTGATCCGACCACTGTTGCGGCACCGCAGTTACTGAATATTTCCGGCCGTGCAAAAAAGATTGCACACCGTTATGTTCGCACCAATCCCGAAGAGCGGTTTATCAGTTACGGACAACCGCTGTACTTCCGTTTGTTTGACAATGTTGCGAAAGGAAGCAACTACACAGCTTACGATCCAATCAACAAGAAATTACTGCCGCTGACAAACTTCGATGCCTTTGCCTACAATGCGTTGGTGAAGGCTAAAGATGCCAACCGCTTCCTGTTTGCAAAAGAAAACTACCAGCAAAGCACCAATCTTTACACAACGCAAACCGGCTCAACAACCGGCAGCGACACAAAGCTTTCCGATCTCAATCCACAGCAAACGCAATACAACTGGGGTACGGCTGAAATCTTTAAATGGAAAGCGTTCAATGGCAAAACACACGAAGGCGTGCTGTACAAACCCGAGGATTTCGATTCTACCAAAAAATACCCGCTGCTGATGTATTTCTACGAAACACATTCGAACGATTTGCACCAGTACATAGCACCGGCGCCAACGCCAAGCCGGTTGAACATTCCGTTCTTCGTTAGCCGTGGTTACATTGTTGTGTCTCCTGATATTCATTATACTAAAGGTCACCCGGCAAAAGATGCGTACAACGCCGTAGTAAGCGCTGCGCAGGCCCTGGCAAAAAAGAAGTGGATCGATGCAAAAAACATCGGCATCCAGGGACAAAGTTGGGGCGGCATCCAGGTGGCGCAACTGATTACTATGACCGACATGTTTAAAGCGGCATGGGCGGGTGCGCCGGTAGCCAACATGACATCGGCTTACGGTGGCATTCGCTGGGAGAGTGGCATGAACCGCCAGTTTCAGTACGAAAAAACACAAAGCCGCATTGGCG
>DATKHJ010000165.1:0-2177 GCA_035510335.1 Flavisolibacter sp.
CCTGTTTGCAACCCAGTTGAAAAGATAGAAAAGCCGGTAGTTGAAGGCCGCAAAACCGGCAGGTACCTTTGCAAAACGAAGTTACATGGTTCAATTGTTCTTTCGTGCAGGCACTTAGCGTAACAACAATTGAACATGTAAACTCCGGAACTCGTGAATTCTTGAAGCATGGAAAAAGTAAGCTGGAAAGTAGAAGGAATGCATTGCGCCAACTGCGCCCTGACCATCAATAAATTTTTGCAGAACAAAGGCGCAAAAAATGTGACCGTCAACGCCATTGACGGCGATATTTCATTTGAAGTGGTTGAAAAAGAAAAGCCCTTTGAAATTGCCAAAGGCATCGAGTCGATGGGGTATAAAATAGTGGAAGAAGGCGTGGCCGGCGAAGAAAAACGCAAGCCGTTTCTCTCCAACCATTTGCAGCGGTTTTTGTTTTGCCTGCCGTTTACGGCGGTGCTGATGCTGCACATGATCCCGGCCCTGCACCACCATCCTTCTTTTAACTGGCTGATGAATCCCTGGATTCAGCTGGCGCTGACACTGCCGGTTTTTGTCGTGGGCATGAACTTCTTTGGCCGCTCGGCCATTAAAAGCCTGCGCAATGGCGTGCCCAACATGAACGTGCTGATTACCGTTGGTGCGCTGGCCGCGTTTGTTTACAGTTTGGTTGGCGCTATTATGGGATTGGGAGATGATTACCTCTTCTTTGAAACCGCCGCCACGATCATCACGCTGGTGTTTTTGGGTGAATACCTCGAACATGCTTCCATTGAATCTACCCAGCGTTCGCTGAAAGCATTGGTGAAATCGCAAAAGGTAATGGCCAACATGATTGCCTTTGACGACAAGTACCAGGAAATACTTTTCCCGGTGGAAAACACGCAGCTGAAAGTAGGCGACCTGGTGCAGATTAACACCGGCGAGCAAGTACCTGCCGATTGTAAAATTCTCTGGGGCGAAGCGCAGGTAAATGAAGCTTTGTTAACCGGCGAAAGCACACCGGTTTCCAAAAAAGCAAAAGATTTTATCATTGGCGGCAGCATTGTGGAAAGCGGAACTTTAAAAGCGCAGGTAACTGCCGTTGGCGGCGATACTGTTTTATCCGGCATTATCAATCTGGTAAAAAAAGCACAGGGAGAAAAGCCACCTATGCAGCAACTGGCCGATAAAATCAGTGCCGTATTTGTGCCCGTGGTCATTGGTATTGCGCTGCTTACCCTGGCGGTAAACTGGGCTGTGCTGGGCGAGTTTACGCCTTCGCTTTTGCGCAGCATTGCGGTGTTGGTAATTGCCTGTCCGTGTGCTATGGGATTGGCCACGCCGGCCGCTATTGCCGTTGGTTTGGGACGTGGTGCTCGAAACGGTATTCTCTTTCGCAACGCCAAAAGCCTGGAGCTGTTTAAAGATGCAAAGCAAGTGGTGTTTGACAAAACAGGTACGTTGACCACAGGAAAATTTCAGATTTCAGATTTTAGATTTCAGATTGGTGTTGAAGCTGATTTTAAGCGTATCGTTTATTCGCTGGAGAAATATTCTTCTCACCCTTTGGCCAAAAGCATTGCAGCGCAATGGAAAGCTGGCGATGAAATAAGATGGAAAAAAATTGACGAAATAAAAGGCCTGGGACTGGAAGCAACCGACACAGAAGGCAACCAGTACAAAATAGGTTCTTACAAAATAGCCGCTGGCCTTACAACCGAAACCGAGCACAATGTTTACGTGGTGAAAAACGGTGAACTGTTAGGTTGGATAGACCTGCAGGATGAACTTCGCCCCGAAGCAAAATCGGTTGTGCAATACCTGCAGGCAAGGGGACTTAAAACCATTTTGTTAACCGGCGACCGCTACACAAAAGGAAAACAAATAGCCGACCTTTTAGGCATTGAAGAAGTAATTGCCGAACAAACGCCAGAGCAAAAGCTGCAGAAAATTACCCAACTTTCAAGCGAGGCAACCACCGTTATGGTTGGCGATGGCATTAACGATGCACCGGCGCTTGCCAAGGCCACCATCGGCATTTCCATGAGCGAGGCATCGCAGATGGCCATGCAAAGTGCGCAGGTGGTTTTAATGGGTTCCGATTTAAAGAAACTGCCCACGGCACTGGGTCTGGGCAAACACACTTATCTCACCATCAAGCAAAATCTTTTCTGGGCCTTTGCCTACAACATTGTGGC
>DATKHJ010000166.1:0-7473 GCA_035510335.1 Flavisolibacter sp.
GCCTGGAAATGGGAACAAAAGCTGAAGCACGACGAGCAGTTTTTCTCGTCCATTAAATCAGAACTGAATTAGCAATTGGCCAATCGTCAATAATAAATTGAAGCTTCCTTCGGGAAGCTTTTTTCTTGGCCATACAAGTAATAATAAAATATCAACCATGATTAGCTATTGACTATTCACTATTCGTTATTTTCGCCACCATGCTAAAAGACATTCAACCTACCGGAAAAAAAGATACAAGAAGTGGTTTTGGCGATGCCATGACAGAATTGGGAAGAACAAACCCAAATGTTGTAGCCCTCACTGCAGACCTTGCAGGCTCCCTGAAGCTGCAGCAGTTTATCAAAGAATTTCCTGACCGCTTTATACAGGTAGGCATTGCCGAAGCCAACATGATAGGCATTGCCGCCGGCCTGACCATTGGCGGCAAGATTCCATTCACCACCACGTTCGCCAACTTCTCAACCGGAAGGGTGTACGACCAGATTCGCCAGAGCGTTGCTTACAGCGATAAGAATGTCAAAATCTGTGCTTCGCACGCCGGTGTTACATTGGGCGAAGACGGCGCTACGCACCAGATATTAGAAGACATAGGCATGATGAAAATGTTGCCCGGCATGACGGTGATTGTGCCTTGTGATTATAACCAAACCAAAGCCGCCACACTGGCCATTGCTGAATATGAAGGTCCCGTTTACCTGCGCTTTGGCCGTCCCTCCTGGCCCATTTTTACACCGGAAGAGCCATTCCAGATTGGCAAGGCTCAGAAGTTTTCCGAAGGAACAGATGTGAGCATTTTTGCCTGCGGACACCTTGTGTGGTTAGCCATCCAGGCTGGTGTACAACTGGAAGAAAAAGGCATTAGCGTAGAAGTGATTAATCTGCACACCATTAAGCCGCTTGATGAAGAAGCCATTCTTGCTTCCATTCAAAAAACCGGTTGTGCCGTAACTGCTGAAGAACACAATATTTATGGTGGTATGGGAGATGCGGTTGCGCAGGTAGCTGCTAAAAACTTTCCTGTTCCCATTGAATATGTGGGCACCAACGATACGTTTGGCGAAAGCGGCACACCCGACCAGCTACTTGAAAAATATGGCCTTTCTGTTAGGCACATTGTAGAAGCTGCGGAAAAAGCCATGGCCAGGAAAAACAAAAAATAAGCTTCTGCCCATATACTTAATTAAAAGCCCAGTGCATCTGCACCGGGCTTTTTTGTTTCAATAGAACGCCATCCACTGCGTTGTTTCTTCTCCCCTTCTACTCAGTTAATTGTTAATTTCCCTCCGTTCATCCAGTTTGCGTAGAAACCCTCTTTCATCTGGCTTGCGGTTTTTCTACTTTAGCCTCGTAAAAGTTCTTTTCCAGTGCAGCAATTCCCCTTCGGGATTGTCTTACATAGTTAGAATCCATCTCCACTGAATTATCCGTACCGTTTCCCAAATCCACATTCCACGAAAAAGCCGCCTAACGTTAAAACACACCGTCATGCGCAGCTTACTTCTTTTCATTGGTTCCGTTTTGTATCCTCTTGTTATGGTCATTATTTCGCCCATGCTGGCGTTTTTGTACCTGCTTTTCGGCGCCATTTTGCTGGGTCGCTACATGCAAAGCAAAATGCAATGGCTCATGAACATTTTTGCCGGTATAAAACTGTACAATCTTCACTTTCCCTACAAAAAGCACCTCGTGTTCCGGCCAAAGGCAGTGCGCCTTCATTAATGGTTTTTTAAATAACCGGGGTTGATTTTTTCCGGCGACGGTTAGCTTCAACCCATTGCTTCGGTTTCCCTGCATTGTTTTTGCATAGCGATAAAAATTATCTTTAGCCCCGGAGTTGATAATTTGATAAACTATTTCAATGGCATTGACCGACGCATCAGATGCGCTGCTTTTGCAGCAGTTCAGAGATCCGCAAACAAAAGAAAAGGCTTATACAGCCATCATTAAAAAATACCAGGAGCGCCTCTACTGGCACATCCGCCGACTGGTGGTTGATCACGACGACGCCAACGATGTTCTTCAAAACGTTTTTATCAGGGTTTGGAACGGGCTGCAAAACTTTAAGGAAGAGTCGCAGCTTTACACCTGGCTGTACCGCATTGGCACCAACGAAAGCCTGACGTTTCTGGAAAATCAGAAAAAGCGGTCGGCCGTTAGCCTGAGCGATGTAGAAACCGGACTCAGCAACAAAATCAAGGCTGACAAACACTTCGACCCCAACCGTTTGGAATGGAAACTGCAGCTGGCCATTCAGCAACTTCCCGAAAAGCAGCGGGTAGTTTTCACCCTTCGCTATTACGATGAAATGCCCTACGAAGAAATGAGCCGCGTGCTGGAAACCAGCGAAGGCGCTTTAAAAGCAAGCTATCATCACGCCGTCAAAAAAATAGAGGACTTCATTAAAAACCATTAAACTTTAGTTACCAGCATTGGTCGTAGCACCCGGAATGAGAAGCCAGAAACACATACAAGATGAATTGCACCGCCTTGGCAGCGGCTTACCCGTGAACAACAATCAACCGTTTACCGTGCCGGAGGGCTATTTTGAAAGCCTGGCTGACGGCATTTTAGCCAAAATAAAAGCCACGGAAGGTTCTGTTCAGTCGGAGTTGCAGGAGCTGTCGCCCTTGCTTGCCGGCATTTCCAAACAAACGCCTTACGCTGTTCCCCCTTCCTATTTTGACGACAATATTATTGGCGCAGGTATTTTGGAGCAGGAAACCGCATCGCCGGTGTTGGATGCCATTGGCAAAACAATGCCTTACACCACACCGGAGGGATATTTTGAGAACCTGCCGAATGAGATCGTAAAATCTGTTCAGCCAAAAGCCAAAGTAGTGCCTTTGTTTGGCCGTACATGGATGCGGGTAGCTTCGGCCGCCGCAGTAGCAGGGGCCCTGTTTTTAGGTGGTTACCAGTTACTGTCATCCAACAACAAAGCCGGTAACAGAATAGCCACGGCAGCTGGCACCAGCACACAACCTATCCGCAAAGAAATTAAGCAGGTAAGTACCGAAGACCTGGAACAATTTATAGCAACCGTGCAGGCCGTTCCGGCAAAACCAAAGGCGGCAGGCGCAAGTACCAAAGACAATGAAAAACAGGAAGTAGAGGCACTGCTGAAAGATGTATCAACCAGCGAGATGGAAAGTTTTCTGTCGGCCATTCCCAACCTTGATGACGAACTGATCTTAACCGATTAATAATGAAAAAATTATTCTACATATTATTGTTTGTATTTGCTGTTCAGCCCCTGTTTGCCCAGGAGGAAGTGCAGGGCGAAGGCAAGCTTCGCGACAAGATGATCCAGTACATTCAAAACAAGTTAAGCCTGAGCAAAACCGAAGCAGAAAAATTTCAGCCCATTTTCATCAATTACCTCAAAGAGCTTCGGCAGACAAACCGTGAGTCAAGAAGCAAGGGCGAGACCCGTCTTGACATGCAGCAAAAGATTGTGGAGATCCGTGTTCGCTACCGTGACCAGCTAAAACCAATCATTGGCGAAAAGCGGAGCAACGAGGTATTTGAGCATGAAGCAAGCTTCTATAAAACCGTACGGGAGGAGATCAACGATCGCCGCCAGGAACGCCGGGGAGGCCGTTCTAACAGATAAAAAATTCCAAGTTGTTCTCAAATTATTTTTCACCTATATTTGAGCTTGGTGTTTTTCATAGGTTAGCAACGGCCGGCTCTTTTTAGGGCGGGCCTTTTTGTTTATAAGGGGCTTACACAAGCCCAAATTCTCTTCAGTCTTCTTCTTCACAGCGCAACCATTCTTTCCCGGTTGACCTTCATTTCAGCGCTTCATTTTATTCATCCCGCTTACATGTTTTATCTTGCCGCGCATGGCAATGATCTTAAGTATTGATACGGCGGTGCAATCATCCATTTGCTTAAGCAACGATGAAAATAGTTTGGGTGAATCAGCAAATCCATTGGAGAAAGATTCTGCCGCATGGCTGCATACCGCTATTCAACAATTGTTAGCGCAACACAACGTTTCGCTTCAGCAACTGGATGCAATTGCCATTAGTTACGGGCCGGGATCGTACACAGGTTTGCGTGTGGGAATGGCTGCTGCAAAAGGCTTATGTTATGCCTGCAATCTTCCACTCATTACCTTAAACACTTTGCAAATTATGGCGTCGGCTGCTGTGAAAGAAACGACTGCTGATTTGTTTTGTCCTATGATTGATGCACGCCGCATGGAAGTGTTTACAGCCTTGTATAATTCTTCGTTAGAAGAAGTGATGCCGTCAACAAATATGATACTGGAACAAGGTGCATTTAACGATTGGCTGCAGAACAACAACATCTGTTTTTTGGGCAATGGAAGCGAAAAAGCAAAAGCTGTTATTCAACACGAGAGGGCTGTCTTCTCACCCATAAAATCATCAGCAAAAAACATGGTGTTGCTTGCTTTACAAAAATTTCAAAAGGGTCAATTTGCCGAATTAGCTTACTCCGAGCCGTTCTATGGTAAGGATTTCCACTCACCATTTTTTAAAAAGAATTATTAAAACTATCTCTTATAGTGAAGTTTATCCTACTATGTTGCAAGACTAATGGTTAAATTGCGTCGATTACTACAACTAAAAATAAGGAACAAGTAACTATGATCACGGAAAAAACAGCTACTGTCAAAGACGAACTAAAGATTGATGCCATTCAGCTAAAAAAAGCAGCCCTTGTTTTCAGAGCCATCAACCATAAACTTCGCCAGCAGATTATTAAATTCGTAAATCAGCACGGAAAGATTACAGTTACACAGATTTATGTGAAACTTCGTTTGGAACAATCAGTTGCTTCGCAGCATTTGGCCATTCTCCGCAAGGCCGGATTTGTAACTACAGAACGTGATGGTAAATTCATTTACTATTCAGTTAACCACAACCGCCTGACCGAAGTGCACAAGATCGCTCAGGATTTGCTGAAATAACACTGACTTTCTTCACCTTTCCTTTAGTGGCGAATGGTTTACTTTTGCCGCTAAAGGATTTTTTATGTTCATCAAACAGCTATATACGAGTTGCCTAAGCGAAGCAGCTTACTTTATTGAAAGCAACGGTGAGGCTGCCGTGGTAGATCCACTGCGTGATATTGACAGTTATATTCAGCTTGCAAAAGAACAAAACGCAACCATCAAATACATTTTTGAAACGCATTTTCACGCCGACTTTGTGAGCGGTCATTTAGACCTTGCAAAAGCCACCGGTGCTACTATCATTTACGGTCCAAATACAGAAACCGCTTTTCCTGTTCATGTAGCAAAAGACGGCGAAACGTTTCAGTTAGGCGATCTCTCCATTGAAACCCTGCATACTCCCGGACACACGCTGGAGTCAACCTGTTATCTTTTGAAAAATGAAGAAGGCGAAGCACATTGCATCTTCACCGGCGACACACTTTTTGTTGGCGATGTAGGCCGTCCCGATCTTGCCCAAAAAGGCGAAGAACTGACCATGAACGACCTGGCGGGTATGTTGTACGAAAGCTTGCAAAGCAAGATTGTTCCGCTGGCAGATGATGTGATTGTTTACCCGGCACACGGCCCTGGCAGTGCCTGCGGAAAAAACTTGGGACCTAACACCGTAAGCACCATTGGCGAAGAGAAAAAAACAAACTATGCCTTGCAGGCGCAAACAAAAGAAGACTTTATTGCGGCTGTAACCGATGGACTGACCGCCCCACCGCAATACTTCCCCATCAATGCAAAAATCAACAAAGAAGGATACGACAGCATTGATGAAGTGCTGCAAAAAGGGTTAACGCCGCTAACGGCAGAAGACGTAAAAGCAGCGGCAGAAGACGACGCCATAATATTGGACACCCGTCCTGCAACGCAGTTTACAGAGGCCTTTGTACCCGGTTCAATTTTTATTGGATTGGAAGGACGATTTGCTGAATGGGCCGGCAGCCTTTTGCCTTTTGACAGAGAGATTGTGCTGGTTTGCGAAAGCGGAAAAGAAAAAGAAACGGTTACCCGCCTGGCAAGAGTTGGCTTTAGCCGTATGATTGGCTATTTAAACGGTGGTGTAGATGCCTGGAAAGCTGCAGGCGAAGAACTGGACATGATTGTGGATATTGAAGCCGACGAACTGGCAATGGATATTCCGTTTGACCCGAACCTGGTGGTGCTGGATGTGCGTCGTCCGGCAGAATTTGCCGATGGCCATGTAAAAGATGCCGTGAATATGCCGCTGGACGATATGACTGACCTGGTGAACGTATCACAGCTGGAAGAAGAGCAAAACATTTATGTGCATTGCGTCGGTGGTTACCGCAGCGTTATTGCCGCTTCCCTGCTCAAGCGCCAGGGCATTCATAACCTGCGCAACGTTTTGGGTGGGTGGACAAAAATAAAAGAGCAGGAAAAAATTACGGTAGAAAAAGAAAAGAGTGTTTTAAACTAAAACCAACCGTTTACTAAATAAATAACTCCGGATACTATAATACCCCGAATTGGGTATTGTTTTTCAAACGACTTTCCGGGAGATTTGTAACTGGTTTTTCAATTCTCTTTATAGGAGAGAAAAAATCAATTGTTTTTATTCTTAGTTGTACGAAAAAGGGAGACATGTCTATGTTTCCCTTTTTGTTGGAAGAAAGTTTCTCTGCGTAAACAATGTGCCTACCACTTTTGGGGTAGAAATTTTTACCATATAGGAGAAGCTTTATATATCTACCCCAAAAGGGTTATTTTAATTCAATCCAATTACAGAACTTTAGTAAAACACTAAACCAACTATGCCGCTAATCATTACACCAAACGGAACGATCAGCAATAGCCCGCTGACGCCACGAGAAAGAGATGTGCTGGAATTAATGGCAAAGGGCTTAAAGCAAAAACAAATTGCCGAACACTTGGCCATTACCATGGAAACCGCCCGCAAGCACATCAAAAACGCTTACAAAAAACTGGGAGCACACAACAAGGTAGATGCATTGCGTAAATCAGGCATCTGGTAAATCAGCCAATCACTTTTCCGTAGTCTTCTTTCCACTCCCACTTCCACCGGCGGTGGCTCCACAACCAGTTTTCCGGCTGTTGTTCAATTGACCATTGCAGGAAATCGGCGTACCGCTTTGTCAGTTCGCCAACTTTGGTGGAGGCGGGATTTTCTTCGTTTAACTGGAACTTGATCTGGTAATACCCTCTTTTTACTTTGTAGAAATAGCAAAAAACAACCGGAATGTTACCCCGCCTGGCGCCATTTTCCGGGGCCCGCACAAACGGCGTGGGTCGGCCAAAAAAGTTTACCCAAAACGCATTTCGTGGATCGCCTGGGTTTTGGTCGGCCACAAGAGCCAGCACATAACGTTCGTTGCGGTAAGGCAAAATTTCGGAGCGAACATTAAGGGCCGAAAGCAGTTTGGCGCCTGTTTTTGCCCGCATCTGGTAGAAAATACGGTTGAATAATTTGTTGGTGATGGGCATGTAAACCGTCAGCAGCGGAAAGTCTGACTGAA